>JAYTXW010000299.1:0-11931 GCA_043742745.1 Sphingomonadaceae bacterium | reverse complement strand
CTCGTTCGGCTGTGCTAGACACCATGTGCCCTTCCCCGCTTCGCCCGAGTATTGGATAAATCCCGCATGGGCGCAACGCCTTCCGACCCTGCCGTCGTCACCCGCTTCGCGCCGTCGCCGACGGGGCTCCTCCATATCGGCGGAGCGCGAACAGCGCTGTTCAACCTGCTCTACGCGCGCCGTCATGGCGGCAAGTTCCTGCTGCGGATCGAGGACACCGACCGGGCACGGTCGACCCAGTCCGCTGTCGACGCGATCCTCGACGGGATGCGCTGGCTCGGCCTCGACTGGGACGGCGACCCGGTGATGCAGTTCGAGCGCGCGCCGCGCCACGCCGAAGTCGCCCATTCGCTGTTGGCGAGCGGCCATGCGTACAAGTGCTTCGCCACCGCCGACGAGCTCGAGGCGATGCGCGCCGCCCAGCGCGCGGCGAAGGCCCCGATGCGCTATGACGGACGCTGGCGCGACCGTGACGCGGCTGACGGTGGCGACGCCCCGTTCGTCGTCCGGTTCCGCGCGCCGGTCGACGGCAGCACGACGATCGCCGACCGCGTTCAGGGCGATGTCACCGTCGCCAACGCCGAGCTGGACGACATGGTCTTGCTCCGCTCGGACGGGTCGCCGACGTACACGCTCGCCGTCGTCGTCGACGACCACGACATGGGGGTGACGCACGTCATTCGCGGCGACGACCACCTCAACAACGCCTTCCGCCAGCTTGCGATGATCAAGGCGCTTGGCTGGCCCGAGCCGGTCTATGCGCACATCCCGCTGATCCACGGCAGCGACGGGGCGAAGCTGTCGAAGCGGCACGGTGCGCTCGGCGTCGACGCCTATCGCGACGCACTCGGGATGCTGCCGGAGGCGGTCGGCAACTATCTGCTCAAGCTCGGCTGGGGCCACGGCGACGACGAGTTCATCGACCGGGCACAGGCGACCGCATGGTTCGACCTCGACGGCATCGGGCGCGGCCCGGCGCGTTTCGACCTCAAGAAGCTCGAGCACGTCAACGGCCATTACCTGCGCCTCGCCGACGATAGCCGCCTCGTCGACTTGATTGCCCCGCGCGTCGCCGCTTTGCTCGACCGGGCACTGACCGACGCCGATCGCGCTGTGTTGCAACGCGGTATGGGTGAGCTCAAGTTGCGCGCGACCGACCTCAATATGCTCGCTACGTCCTCCCTGTTTTATCTGCGCCCCCGTCCGATCGCGATGGACGCAGGTGCACAAAAGCTGCTAGACGCCGATGGCGCGTTGCCGCTCATTGCGGCGGTGCGGACGGCGCTGGCGGGGGTCGACTGGACCGCCCCGGCGATCGAGGCGGCGGTTCGTGCCGTCGCGGAGGCGGCGGGCATCAAGCTCGGCAAGGTCGCGCAGCCGCTGCGCGCGGCGGTGACAGGGTCGGCGACGTCGCCGGGACTGTTCGAGGTACTGGAGGTGCTCGGGCGCACGCAAGCGCTCGGTCGGCTCGACGACGTGGCGCTTTCCAAGGAACCCGTGGCATGACCGCAAACGCCCATCTCAGCATCGACGGCACCGACGGCGACTATCCGGTGATGAGCGGGTCGGTTGGCCCCGAGGTCGTCGACATCCGCAAGCTGTACGGCAACACCGGACGCTTCACCTACGATCCCGGGTTCACCAGCACGGCAGCGTGCGAATCGAAGATCACCTATATCGACGGCGACGCCGGCATCCTGCTCCATCGCGGCTATCCGATCGACCAGCTCGCCGAGCAGTCGAGCTTTATGGAGGTGTCGTACCTGCTGCTCAACGGCGAGCTGCCATCGCCCGCCGAGCACGCCGAGTTTACCCACCTCATCACCCGCCACACGATGGTCCACGAACAGCTGGCGACCTTCTACCGGGGGTTTCGCCGCGACGCGCACCCGATGGCGATCATGTGCGGCGTCGTCGGCGCGCTGAGCGCATTCTATCACGACTCGACCGACATCCACGACCCCAAGCAGCGCGTCATCGCCAGCCACCGGCTGATCGCGAAGATGCCGACGCTGGCGGCGATGGCGTATAAATATGCGGTCGGGCAACCGTTCCTCTACCCCGACAACTCATTGAGCTACACCGCCAATTTCCTGCGGATGACCTTCGGCGTCCCCGCCGAGCCCTATGTTGTCGACCCTGTCATCGAGAACGCGATGGACAAATTGTTCATGCTCATGGCGGACCACGAGCAGAATGCGTCGACCTCGACCGTCCGGTTGGCGGGATCGTCGGGGGCCAACCCGTTCGCGTGCATTGCGGCGGGCATCGCCTGCCTGTGGGGCCCGGCGCATGGCGGCGCGAACGAGGCGGCGCTCAATATGCTCCACGAGATCGGGACGGTCGACCGTATTCCCGAATTCATCGCCCGCGCCAAGGACAAGGACGACCCGTTCCGCCTGATGGGCTTCGGCCACCGCGTCTACAAAAGCTATGACCCGCGCGCCAAGGTCATGGCGGTTGCGGCGAAGGAAGTCCTCGACAAGCTCAAGCTCAAGGACCCGATCTTCGACGTCGCTCTCGAACTCGAGCGGATCGCACTCAGCGACCCCTATTTCATCGAGAAGAAGCTCTACCCCAACGTCGACTTCTATTCGGGCATCGTCATGGCGGCGATCGGCTTCCCGACGTCGATGTTCACCGTCCTGTTCGCGGTCGGGCGCACCGTCGGCTGGGTCGCGCAGTGGAACGAGATGATCGAGGACCACGACCAGAAGATCGGCCGCCCCCGCCAGCTCTACACCGGCGAAACCCGCCGCGATTATGTCCCGCTGGCAGCGCGCTGATCGCGGGTTACGCCAACCACTGCGGTTCGCGGATGTCGTTGTGCAATTTAGTCCCTAAAGTGAAAGCTCACACGAACACGGGGTGAAATCATCAACGTGCCCTGTAGGCAGTGTGAGGTTCTAGGTTAGCCTATTGGGTTCGCAGGTTCGGCAGAGCGCTTCTTTCTGGCTGCGGCATTGTCTTTCATCCCGCAACCTTCTTGCTATCATCTAACCGCGTTTCCGACGCGAAGTTCAAAATAAGTTCACGCCCACGACGGTGTTTGTTTGAGCCTCGCTTCCCAACCACGTCCTGTTCGACATCGACAATGAGAATCGACCCGGTCGCACAAGGCGGCCAATCACTGCCCCGGTGGGCAACGAACCGACCATGAGTCTATGTCGGTTCCCCCCGTGTAGGACAGCGGTATTTTTTCTGCCGCCCTGCGTTCCCCGCGCGTCGACGTTGTCGCGCTGCGGAAGCCACGCCCCCGCCAAAACACCCCTGCTTCCCGCGCGCGAAAACGGTTCCGCCCGCGCCCGTCTCGCACTACGCTATTGGTCTTTCGTGGAGGAACCGCCGTGTCCGATCCGTTCCGTCCGTCACGCCGATCGGCGGCGACTATTTTGCTTGTCGCACTCGTGTGGCTGGTCGCCGCTGCTGCCGTGACGATCAGCGCGGAGGTCGATGTCGGCGGGCTCGACGGCTTCGCGCTGGCACGGTTTATCGCCGGACTGGCACTGCGCCTCGCGCCGCCGCTTGCCGTGACGATCGTCGCGCTCGAACTCGTGCGGCGGGCCGGGCGCGGTGATGCCGCGATTATCACCGAGCTTGAGGCGCGGACCGTCGCCGCCGCCACCGCCGGCCAGGCGGTGCGCGACGGGCTGCTCGATATCGACGCGACGCTGACCGCGATCGGCGGGCGGCTGGCCGACCTGCGTGCGGCGACGGCGAGCGAGGCTCCGCGCCTCACCGAGGCGGCGACCACCATCGGCGCGCTGACAACGACCCTCGCGGCGACGGCGGCGACGACAGCCACGACGGCGCGCGACCTCGCCGCCGTCGTGCCGCTTGCTCAGCGTCACGCCAACGCGCTGGCCTCGACGCTGGCCGCAACGGGCGACGCCGCGACGCGGCAGCTCGGCGAGGTCGAGACGATGCTCGCCGGGGTGATGACGCGCCAGACCGAGGTCGCGGCGCAGGTCGCTGCGATCGGCGCGGCGACGACCGCGGCGGCGGCGGCGATCGATGCGCGGGCGGCGAACCTTGATACCGCGGTCGACGCGGCGCTGACCCGGACCGCAGCGGCGGTCGTGCAGGTGCGCGACGCGGTCGATGCGCAGGCGGCGACGATGGTTGCAAGCATCGGTGCGGCGCAGACCGGCCTCGACCTGATCGGCGGCGCGACGGCGGCGACGGTGGCCGCGCGGATCGATCATATCGTCGCGGCGACGCACGCGCTGGGAGCGAGCCTCGCCGACCACGACGCCGCGACCCATACGCTGATCGCGACCGTCGAGCGCAGCTTCGCCATTCTCGACAAGCGCCTCGGCCACGCCACTGCGATGGGAACGGCGACACTCGACGGTTTCCACACGCGGATGGCAGCGGTACGCGACCTTGCCGACGGGGTTCCCGCGCGGCTCGACGCAGCGGTCGCGGGGTTGGACGCGGTCCATGCGGCGGCGGCGCGGCTCGCCCCCGCAGCGGCAGGCGCGGAGGATTTGCACCGCGCGCTGGCGGTTGCTGCCGCTCCCGCGACGGCGGTGGCCGACGATTTCGCCCGTGCCCGCGCCGACCTGGCGGCGATCGAGGAGGCGGCGCACGGGACCGCGCTCGCCGCCGCAAACCAGCTGATCGAGGTGCTGGGGCGCGTTCGCGAGGTGGCGCATACGGCGACGGGGACGCTGCGCGACGCCCTCGCCGCCGTCGTTGCGGAGGCCGAAGCGGCGCTCACCGAGGCCGGCCACCGCACCGCGACCGCCGCATTCGCCGACCCGATCCGCCACGAGATCGCCGGATTAGAGGGCGCCACCGCCCTCGCCGCCGACGCCGCACAGGCGACCGCCGACCGCATCGCCGCGCGCCTGCTCGGCCTGACGGCGACGGTGGCGACGGTCGAGCGGCGGCTTGCTGGGGTGGAGCGGTAACCTTCTATTCCTCCCCCACCGGGGAAGGGGGACCATCGCTCTTCGGTCATGGTGGAGGGGGCGACCGGGCGACACCGATCCCGCCCCCGTCGCCCCCTCCGTCACGCTCCGCGCGCCACCTCCCCCCCGAGGGGGAGGTGGTTACCGGTCGCCCTAACGCCGCCCCCAGCGCCGCACGGTCAAGCCCGCCCTCCCACGCCGACACCACGATTGTCGCCACCGCATTGCCGACGAAATTGGTCAGCGACCGGCACTCGCTCATAAACCGGTCGACGCCGAGAATCAGCGCCATGCCCGCGACCGGCACGTCGGGAACCACCGCGAGCGTCGCCGCGAGCGTGATGAACCCTGCCCCCGTCACCCCCGCTGCACCCTTGGAACTCAGCATCGCGACGCCGAGCAGCAGCGCCTGCTGGCCAAAACTCAGGTCGACATCACACGCCTGCGCAATGAATAGCGCGGCGAGCGTCATGTAGATATTCGTCCCGTCGAGGTTGAAACTATACCCCGTCGGCACGACCAGCCCGACGACGGCAGGGCGGCACCCAGCGTCCTCGAGCTTGGCGATCAGCGACGGCAGCGCGGCTTCGGACGACGACGTACCGAGGACGAGGAGGAGTTCCTCCTTCAGATACGCGACCAGCCGAAAGATCGAGAACCCCGCCGCCCAGCCGACGAGACCGAGGATGCCGAAGACGAACACGAGGCTCGTCAGATAGAAGCTGGCGACCAGCAGCCCGAGGTGGGCGAGCGCGCCGAGGCCGAACTTGCCGATGGTGAACGCCATCGCGCCGAACGCACCGACCGGGGCGGCCTGCATCACTATGCCGACGACGCGGAACACCACCGTTTGGGCGGCGAGGAGGACACGGAGCAGCGGCGCGGCGGGTTCGCCGACCAACGCCAGCGCGACGCCGGTCAGGATCGCGACAAACAGGACCTGGAGGATGTCGCCATCAACCAGCGCGCTGACCATTGTCGTCGGAATGATGTTGGTGAGAAAGCCGGTGACGGTCGTCGCGTGCGCCCTCGCCGTGTACGTCGCGATGGCGCTGGCATCGAGGCTCGCGGGCGCGATGTGGAGCCCTGCGCCGGGTTGAACGACGTTGGCGACAACAAGGCCGACGATCAGCGCGAGGGTCGAGAAGAACAGGAAATACGCGAACGCCCGGCCGACGACGCGCCCGACGGCGCTAAGGTCGCCGATCCCCGCGATGCCGGTCGCCACCGTCAGGAAAATGACCGGCGCGATGACCATCTTCACCAGCTTGATGAAGCCGTCGCCGAGCGGTTTCAGCGCCGCACCGGTGACGGGGAAGAGATAGCCAACGAGTACCCCCGCGACGATCGCAGCGAGGACGAACAGATACAGGCGGCCCGACGGGCGGGCGGTCGGCGAAACAGCGGCGTCAGGGTTCGGCGGCACCATCATCGCCCGGTTCTAGGCCGAACCGGGCGATGGGGAACAGCGGTTATTTGGCCGTCGCGAGCATCGCTGCGACCGCGTGGATCGAGCGGTCGACCGCGCCTAGCGCGTGGGTCCGCTCGGCTTCGGGGAACGCCGCCGACGCGGGTTGCGCCGCGATCGATGCGCGCATCGTCTTGAGGCTGGCGAGCCCCTCGGCCAGCGTCGCGCGGACCGGGGCCGGGGCGGCGCTTGCGCACATCACAGTGTACGTCTGTGTCGCGTCGCTGCCTTTGATCACCATCGCGTGCGGCTGCGCGCTCGCCTTAAGGTCGCATCCGCCCGCCGGATCGAGATCGCCCGGCAGGGTCAGGCCGCCGGGCAGCGGCGCACCGGGGGCAACGACGGTGTCGCCGATGATGAGCGCATAAGCCCCCGCACCGTCGGGCTTGACGCCAATCGTCACTGCTTGTCTGGCGGTTGCGGCCGAGCGCGCCGGGGTCACGGCCGACGCTGCGAGCGCGGCGGTGCCGAACACGGTGACCACCGCCGCGCCGAACGCACGGCGACGGGTCGAAACGGGGACTTGAGCGAGCATCATCAAACGTCCTGTCAAAGTGGCGCGGGGGTTGAGATTGCAGGCGGGGAGCGCGCCGACCCCCGCGGCTTTGGCCAGAACACGGGCATAGAGCGCGACCGCCTCCGGAGCAGCGTCGCGGACGGCGGCGTCGGCGGCGAACTCCTGATCGGCGCGAAAGGCGCGGATCGCGACCCATGCGACCGGGTTCCACCAGTGCGCCGCGAGGACGGAGAGCGACACCCAGTTGGCGATCAGGTCGCCGTGGCGGTGGTGGGCACGTTCGTGCGCCAGCGCGAGGGTGCGCTCGCCAGGGGTGAAGTCGTGGGCGAACCCGCGCGGGATCGCGATGCATCGGCGGAACACCCCGAAGGCGAGCGGCCCGTCGACATCGGCGGCGATCACGCGGACACCGTCGACGTCCCCCGCGTCGGCCCCCTCCCCGCGCAGCCGACGACAGAACAGCGCGTGGCGCACGGCATAGGTCACGAACAGGGCGACCGCCCCCACCAGCCAGACCGCAGCCACCGCCGTGCCGAGCGATGGCTCATCCGAAGCATCGGTCGATCCCAACACGGCGTGCGGGCCGACGAACAATACAGCCATCGCGGGGTTCCCGGAGACTGGGATGCCGTCGAACCAACCGACCGGCAGCATCGGCATCACCATCCGCGCTGCGGGCAACAGCCACAGCGCATAGGCGACGCGCGGCCCCGCCCAACGGCGCAGCGGCCCCCGAACGGCGAGAACGACGAGGATCAACGCGGTCGATGTCCACAACGTCGGCACCGCCCATGCGGCGAGCGCGGTCATTTCTTGAGCGCCTTCAGCAGCGCCTCGATCTCGGCAATATCGGCGCCATCGAGCGCGTCGCCTTCGACCAGATGCGCGACCAGCGGCGTGATCCGCCCGCCAAACAGGCGATCGACCAACCGCCGCGATTCGCCCGCGACGTAGTCGGCGCGCGCAATCAGCGGGCGGTACAGATACCGCCGCCCATCGGCCTCGTGCGCGACCACCCGCTTGGCGACGAGGCGCGCGAGCAGCGTCTTGACCGTATTCGCCGACCATGCGCGCTCGGCGGGAACCGCGTCGACGACATCCTGCGCAGTGAGCGGGCTGCGCGACCACAGCACCATCATCACCGCCGCCTCCGCCTCGCTGATCCGCTCCATTCGCTTCGCCTCCGACTCGACTACAACTGTAGGTATCACGTCTACAGATGTAGTCAAGCAGGTACAAATTGCGGTTTCGTGACCGTTACGGCGACCGTCCTTGAAAGCGAGTCAGTGCGTGTGGAAAGCGAAGTCGGACACCAGCGACGTCGATTCCCACGGCGTCTGCTGGTTTTGGGTTTCGCCGATGACCCTTGCGCGGACACGGCGGAAGACGATCTCGACCGGTTCGTCCGACTGACGGATCAATTCGGCGAGGGCCGTGGCGTACGGGCTGTCGCTTCCCTCGCCGTCTTCAGCCGTTTTGCCGGGCGCGGTTGAATAGGCGATGATCGAGCCGTTGCGGGCGTTCATCTGGGCAAGGCCGCCCTCGCCGCCACGACTGCCGCCGAACGGGACGTTGCGGCACGCATCGAGGATGACGATCGTCGTCGTCGGCTTGGCCCCGTCGAGCAGGTTGAGAATGGCGTCGGCGCTCTGGCCGTAGGTTTGCAAGCCAGTCAGGTTCTTGATCGGTTGTCCGACGGGTATCAGATAATTAATGCCCTCGGACGCCGCGCCGTGACCGGCGTAAAAGAACAGCGCGGTGGCGTTGGGACCGGCGGTGCGCAGCGCGTCGGCGAAGCTGGCCAGCGCGTCCTTCATCTGCAGGACGTTCAGATTGTAGCGGTCGGTGACCTTGAACCCTGCCTTGGCTAGCGCCGCCGCCACCAGTTTACCGTCGTTGACCGGGTTTTTCAGCGCACTCATGTGCGGCGCATAGGCTCCGTTGGCGATCACGAGCGCGAGACGCGGACCCGGCGGGACCTTCACGCCGGTCTGGCGAACCGGCAGCGGCGCGGTCGTCCCGTCGGGCACCGGCAGGAAATCACGCGCGGCGGGCGAAACCGGGCGCGGTGCCGTCACGATAAAACTGGCAGCTTGCGCATAGCCGAGCTTCACGGCCTCTTTGAAAGCCGCGTTGGCTTGGTCGACATTAATCGGAACGCCGTCGAGGCCGTCGCGTAACATCAAGCCGAGGTTGAAAAAGGCCGCGCCATAGCCGTTTTTCGCCGACTTGATGAACAGGTCGACCGCTCGATCGATATTTCGCGGCACACCCTGCCCGTGTTGATAAAGGCGCGCGAGCATGTTCTGCGCGCCGGCATCGTTCAGATCGGCCGATTGCCCGTAATATTTCGCCGCCATCGCATAGTCTTTGGCGACACCCCGACCGAATTCATACGAGAGACCGACATTATACATTGCCTGCGGATTTCCGGCCTGCGCCGCCGCCAGGTAATATTTGAACGCCGTCGCGCGATCCTGCTGGACGCCGCGCCCCAGACCGTAGGCAATCGCAAGGTTGTTTAACCCCGGTGCGTATCCCGCCTCCGCCGCGCGCCTGAAATATTGAAACGCCTGTTGCTCATTCTTCGCGACACCCAACCCGTGCAGATACATGTACCCGGCGTCGTTCAGCGCCGGCGGATAATCGGCCTCCGCCGCAGCCAAAAAATAACGCAACGCTAGGCCATAATTTTTCTCGACGCCCCAGCCGTTCTGATAAAACGCGCCGAGAGTGGTGAGCGCGTGCGGATCATTTCGACGTGCGGCAAGATCGTAATATCGGTACGCGCGCGCATAGTCGCGGGCCACGCCTTTGCCGGTTCGGTACAGATCTCCCATTTGAACCTGGGCGCGGACATCGCCGGCGTCGGACGCCGTAGCCAGCGCCGCGATGTCCTGCGCGAGAACGGGCAGCGGCAGCAGCGCCACCGCCAACGCGACCAACCAACCTCGCCTCATGATGCTGCTCCCCAACGACTGGCGCACGATTACCATTCAGCCAGTAGCTTGTCTTGAAGTAACTCGACAACCTCGCGTGGCGCTTTCGGTCGCTCGGGCCGCGACGCCGGGCGGCGCCTTGCCATCGCGCTCCCCCTTGCCATCCGCGCCCATGCGTTCCACGACGCGCGCATGTCCCGCTCTCCCCGCCCCCCCGGCGATCGCCCCCCTGGCCGCCCGTCCGACCGCCCCGCGCGCGGGCGCATCCGCGAACCCGCCGGCGGCGCGCCGCTCAGCACCAACCCGCGCGATGCGAACCGCATCGCCAATCAAACTGATCGCCCCATGCTCAAGCGCCCCGAGGCGGGATCGGCGTCGAACCCGTTCGGCGGCCGTCCGGTCAAGGTTCCCGGGGCCCGTAGCGCCGCCAAGGGGCCGCGCGTCCGTGCCGACGGTTCGGTCGCCGGGGGCCCGCGGTCGGTGGCTCCGCGCGACGACAAGTACGACCCAACCGCCCGACGCAGTGGCCCCGACGCGGCCAAGGCTCCGCGCAGCCGGGCCAACAACGCCCCGCGCCGGGAACGGGGCACCGCGCGCGCCGAAGCCGCCGCCACTCCCGGCAAGCACGAACCGCAACGCATCGCCAAGCTCCTCGCCCGCGCCGGGGTGGGATCGCGCCGCGACATCGAACGCTTCATCGCCGACGGCCGGGTCAGCGTTGGCGGGACGGTGCTGACCACCCCAGCGCACGTCATCGCCAGCCTCGACGGCGTCCTCGTCGACGGTCGTCCGGTCGCGGCGATCGAGGCGACGCGGCTGTTTCGCTTCCACAAGCCGGCTGGGTTCTTGACGACGGCGCGCGATCCGGGCGGCCGCCCGACGATCTTCGACGCGCTCCCCGCCGGGCTGCCCCGGCTCGTGCCCGTCGGGCGGCTCGACATGAATACCGAGGGGCTGCTGCTCCTAACGACCGACGGCGCGTTGAAACGCAGCCTCGAATTGCCGATCAACGCCGTCTCGCGCCGCTACCGGGTCCGCGCCTACGGGGAAGTGACGCAGGCGGTCCTCGAAGGCCTGATCGAGGGCATCGAGATCGACGGGATGCGCTATGGCTCGATCAACGCCGACATCGAGCGACGCACCGGGCGCAACCTGTGGCTGACGGTTACCCTGACCGAGGGCAAGAACCGTGAAATCCGCCGGGTGCTCGAATTTCTGGGGTTGCAGGTGTCACGGCTGATCCGCGTCGCCTACGGCCCATTCGATTTGGGTGACCTCCCCGCCCGCGCGGTCGAGGAAGTGTCGGCCGACGCCATCGCCGGACTGCGCCGGTCGATCGGGAAGCGCGAGTGAAAAGCGGTCGGTGCGCATAATCGCCGGACAATGGCGCGGGCGCCCTCTTGTCGCGCCACCAGGCGAGGCGACGCGCCCGACGAGCGAGCGGGCGCGCGAGGCGCTGTTCTCGATGCTCGCCAGCCGCGTTGGCGACTTTGCCGACTTGCGGGTGGCCGACCTGTACGCCGGAACTGGTGCGCTCGGTCTGGAAGCCCTGTCGCGGGGAGCAGCGCACGCGACCTTCGTCGAACGCGACCGGACGGCGATCGCCGCGCTCAATACCAACATCGCCAAGCTGGGGGCCAACGCGACGACCACCGTCCTTGCGATGCCGGTCGAGGCGGTCGGGCGCGCGTTCCAGCCGTTCGACCTGCTGCTGCTTGATCCGCCCTATGGCGAGGGCCTCGCCCTTGCCGCCCTCGCGCGGCTCGTCGAGTTCCGCTGGGTCGCGCCGCACGCCCTCGTGTCGGTGGAGACCGCGAAGGGCGAAGTGCTCACGCCGCCGGGCTTCACCCTCGACACGGTCCGCGCCCACGGCAAGGCGCGGCTACACTTGTTCCGGTTCGATGCCGATAATGCGACGAGCGAGGGAACAGCGGCCATCGCTCCGTAGTTAGGTAATAGTGCTCAGGAGTGCGTCATGGACCGGTTGATCGTTGCAGCGTTCGTCGCCACCTTTATCGCGGCGGTTGCCGCCGTCGTCGGGGTCCCAGTCCTCGCGCACGAAGCCATGATCGCGGGGTCGGTCTAATCAAT
>JAYTXW010000298.1:0-2496 GCA_043742745.1 Sphingomonadaceae bacterium | reverse complement strand
TTGTAGCTCCATAACGATATCCCCTCCGCCAAATCAGGCAAAGGACGTGTCACAATCAGCCCAAAACGAAAACCGCGGCCGCCAGCCACCGCTTACACTGCTGATGACGACCGGGCCGATTGTGATGCTAATCCTCGGTACTGCCGCTATTGGTTTTTACGCTCTCGACGCGCGCTTGCATGGCCGTCTCGTTCGCATCCTGCGTCGCCGCCATCCTGGAGAAATGCCGACATGACCGAGTTTGCGCCACGGGCCGGAATGTCCTCGACCGAGATTGCTGATTGCGTCGAGGGAATACTTGCCGAGGGCACGTTGGCCGAGAAGGTCGGTATGATGTCGGGCAAGGGCTTTTTCGCCGAGTACGCCGCCGACCACGGCGTCTGGGGTGCCCGCCCGTATCGCGCGGGATCGGGCATAGAACGCCTGCGCGTGCCGCCGCTGTTCTTCACCGACGGCCCGCGTGGGGTCGCCCGGGGCAACTCGACGTGTTTCCCGTGCACGATGGCGCGCGGAGCCAGTTTCGACACCGCTCTCGAACAACGCATCGGTGAGGCGATGAGCATCGAAATTCGCGCGCAGGGCTGCACGCTGTCGGGGGCGGTCTGCGTCAACCTGCTGCGCCACCCGGCGTGGGGGCGCGCGCAGGAAACCTATGGCGAGGACCCTTGTCATCTCGGCGCGATGGGCGCGGCGCTCGGGGTCGGACTCCAGTCACATAACGTCATCGCGACGGTCAAGCATTTCGCGCTCAACAGCATGGAGAATACGCGCTTCACCGTCGATGTGACGATCGACGAGCGGGCATTGCACGAAGTGTACTTGCCGCATTTCAAAACGATCCTCGACGCAGGCGTCGCCACCGTTATGAGCGCGTACAACAAGATCAACGGCGAATATTGCGGGCAGGACCGGGTCCTGCTGACCGACATCCTGCGCGGCGAATGGGGCTTTACCGGCTTCGTCCATTCGGACTGGGTGATGGGGGTATACAAGCCGTACGGCGCGGCGGCGGGACTCGACATAGAAAACCCCGAGCCATTAGTCTTTGGCAAGAAGCTGATTGACGGGGTCGAGGACGGCACGATCGAGCCGCGCGTCATCGATACCGCCTGCCGCCGCATCCTGACGACACAGTACCGGTTCGCCTGCGCTGAAGACCCGCTGGCGGCCTACCCCATGTCGTTGGTCGCGAGCGACGCGCACGTCGCGCTGGCACTCGAGGCGGCGGAGGCGTCGGCGGTGCTGCTGACGAACGACGGCATGCTGCCGCTCGACCGCGCAGCGACGCACACGGTTGCCGTGCTGGGTCGACTGGCGGCGCTGGTCAACACCGGCGACAACGGTTCAAGCCGGGTACGCACGCCGCACGTCGTCACGGCGATCGAGGGGCTGGCGACCTACTTTGGCGCCGACAGCATCGCCACGGGCGACGAGACCGATCTGGCGGCAGCTGGCACGGCGGCCGCGGCGGCCGACGTCGTCGTTGTCGTCGTCGGTTATACCGCCGAGGAGGAGGGCGAGTTCATCCCCGGCGACATCACGCTGGGTCAGGAAGGCAGCGCCGCCGCGCTCCCGGACCAAAGCCATGTCCCGGATGCGGTCAAGGCGAAGCGGCGTCCGCGACCGCAATCAATCGGCGGCGACCGCGCCGACCTCGGCTTGCCTGCCGATCAGATCGCGCTCATCGAAACGGCGATCGCGAGCGGCACGCCGGTCGTCGTTGTCATCGTTGCCGGGTCGGCGGTGCTCGTCGAGGGCTGGCACGACCGGGTCGGCGCAATTCTCCAGACGTTCTATTCGGGAATGGCTGGCGGCACCGCGCTGGCGCGACTGGTGTTCGGCGAGGTGTCGCCCTCGGGGCGACTGCCGTTCACCGTCGCGCGCGACGCTACCGACTACCCGGCGTTCGACCGCCACGCGACCGCTGTCACTTACGACCAATGGCATGGTTATGCGAAGTTTGATCGCGACGGTGTTAAGCCGCGCTTCGCGTTCGGACACGGCCTCAGCTACACCGACTTCGCGTGCCGGGCGCTGAAGACGCGTGTTCACGAAGGAATAGTCGAGATCAATGTCGCGGTCGCCAATATCGGACCCCGAGCGAGCGCGACGCCGGTGTTTGCCTTTGTGTCGCCGCCCGGTGGCGTCGACCGATGGTCGCGTGCGCTCAAGGCGTTCACCCGCGTGACCTTGGCACCCGGCGAAACGACCATCGTCAGGATGCAGGTTCCAATCGACTCCCTCCGCTGGCGCGACCCCTTCACTCATAGTTGGCGGATCGAACCAGGCCAGTATGAAATGCACGTCGGCACTGGAGTGGGCAAGTTTGAGACGCAAAACTTTGTCCTGTAGTCGGACTGATTAGCTACAGCAGGCCAGGGTTGAGTAGGGGCGCGCTGCACGAGGTGATCGATTTACTACAGGAATATTCACCTTCAGTGAGAACTAATACCAAGGCTCTTGGTTTCTGACTCTTCGGGGGATTCCCAATCTGGT
>JAYTXW010000297.1:0-4532 GCA_043742745.1 Sphingomonadaceae bacterium | reverse complement strand
TTCGCTTCGTCATCTGATCTCCTGTTCGACAGCCATGCTGGCCGCCTTCAGGCAGAAACTCCAATTAGCAGCCTGTCCAGATTTACCGAGCCACCTCTTTTTGCGTTGTTCCTGTCGCTCGGTGCCGCTTTCCAGCGCTTCTTGTGGATACCAATCGATTACGGTTTCGGACCGTTCGCGGTGGCACTGGACGTTTCGCTGCTTGTGCCAATGGTAGCTTACGACCTGAAAACTCTCAAAGGGCGATTACACCCAGCGACCGTGCGGGGAACATTGCTGTTACTGACTTCGGAAGCCGTGCTGCTCGCACTTTGGGGCACGTACGTGTGGCGCCATTTTATATCCTCAGTTGTTCATCGGCTGCACGGCTGAGGCCTCCCATAGGGCTTTCTCGGTCGGCTGATGGCATTCGCGAACGTCGCAATGGGGTCGAATGCTGTCACAAACCGCTGTCCTACACGCCTCGATCCGGCGTAAATTCATCTCGCGGGTCGCCACCGGGTGACGGAAGTCGCGCTTTCTCATTGTGAGCTGCTGCCAGCTTGTTTGAACCTAGGGCCGCGTCGTGATTTTCGGCCTCTACCGTGTGATGTGTGTGATTTTTCGGCTCCCGCCGCGTTCGCGGAGAGGTGCGAATCGAGAAACACGGGCGTTGGCGTGACCTTCGATTCGCGTTGGTGTTGGATTTGGGTCGATGACCGCCCCCCTCCCCCGCTTGAGCCGCCCCCGCTTGAGCCGCCCCGGCCCGGGCCCTAGGTAGGGGGCGATGCGAACCCCCGCCGACCGCCCCACTGATCCCGAACCGACGCGCGACCGCTTTGCCGAGGACGCGGCGACCTTTGCCGTGCGCGGGCGCGAGACCCCCGATCTCGACGCCGGGGTCGCCGCGATCCGCAACGTGCTGCGCACCCTCCCCGCCCGCCCCGGTGTCTATCGGATGACCGACAGCGCGGGTGACGTCCTGTACGTCGGCAAGGCGCGGGCTTTGAAAGCGCGGGTGACGAACTACACGCAGGTGACCCGCCTGCCGCGCCGCCTCCAGCGGATGGTCGCGCAGACGCGCGGCATGACGATCGTCACGACCAATTCGGAGAGCGAGGCGCTGCTGCTCGAGGCGCAGCTGATCAAACGCTTCCGCCCGGCGTACAACGTCCTGCTGCGCGACGACAAATCGTTCCCGTTCATCTTCCTGCGCGAGGATCACGCCTTCCCGCGCATCGCCAAGCACCGCGGCGCGCGCGTCGGCAAGGGCGTGTTCTATGGCCCCTTCGCGAGCGCCGGTGCGGTCAACACGACACTCAATGCGCTGCAAAAGGTGTTCCTGCTGCGGTCGTGCTCCGACAGCTTCTTCGCCAATCGCTCGCGACCGTGCCTCCTCCACCAGATCAAGCGCTGCTCGGCCCCGTGTGTCGGGCGGATCGAGGGCGACGCCTATGCCGAGCTCGTCGACGACGCCAAGGGCTTCCTGTCGGGGCGAAGCCAGGAGGTCCAGCGCAAGCTCGGCGGGCAGATGGAGGCGGCGGCGGGCGCGATGGACTTCGAGCGCGCCGCGATCGTCCGCGACCGGCTGCGCGCGCTGACGTACATCCAGGGCAGTCAGGCGATCAACGCGGGCGACGATGCGACCGACGCCGACGTCATCGCGCTGGCGTGCAGCGCGGGGACGATGTGCATCCAGGTGTTCTTCATCCGCGGCGGCCAGAATTGGGGCCACCGCGCGTTCTTCCCGGCACACACCGCCGACGTCGCGGAGGACGAGGTGCTCAGCGCCTTCCTCGCCCAATTCTACGACGATGTTCCCGTCCCGCCCGAAGTCCTGCTCGACCGCACCCTCGTCGAGCACGACCTGATGGCCGACGCGCTGTCGGAGCGCGCGGGCAAGCGCATCGCGCTGCGCCACGCCCAGCGCGGGACGGGCAAGCGCCTGATCGACCAGGCGAAGCGCAACGCCGAGGAGGCGCTCGACCGGCGGCTGGCGGAGTCGACGACGCAGGGCAAATTGCTGGCGGAGGTGGCGGAGGTGTTCGACCTCGCCGAACCGCCGAAGCGCGTCGAAGTCTATGACAACAGCCACATCCAGGGGACGAATGCGCTCGGCGCGATGATCGTCGCCGGACCCGAGGGCTTCCGCAAGAACGCCTACCGCAAGTTCAACATGAAGGACGCGCAGGTCGATGGGGCCGCCATCACCCCCGGCGACGACTTCGCGATGATGAAGGCGATGCTCGGGCGGCGCTTCGTCCGCCTCGAACGCGAGGACCCCGACCGGACGAGCGGCGACTGGCCCGACCTGCTGCTGATCGACGGCGGGCGCGGGCAGTTGAACGCGGTGCTCGACGTGATGGGCGACCTCGGCGTCCACAACGTCTGCGTCGTCGGCGTGGCGAAGGGCCCCGACCGCAATGCCGGGCGGGAAACCTTCTACCTGATGGACGGGCGCGAACTGACGCTACCGATGAACTCGCCCGTCCTGTTTTTCCTCCAGCGCCTCCGCGACGAGGCGCACCGCTTTGCTATCGGGGCGCACCGGGCGAAGCGGTCGAAGGCGATCGTCGCCAACCCATTGGACGACGTCCCCGGCATCGGCCCGGCGCGGAAGCGGGCGCTGCTTATGCACTTCGGCACGAGTCGGTCGGTGCGCGGCGCGACGCTCGCCGACCTCGAAAAGGCCCCCGGCATCAGCAAGGCGACAGCGGCGGCGCTCCACGGCCACTTTCACCCGCGCGGGTAAACTACCGCCGCTCGACGATCCGTGTCCACGTCTGCGTTTGGCAGACGAGGCCCGGAATGACGCAGCCACTGACGTCGAGCGCGTCGGCGTCGACTTGCGCGAGGCTGCCATCGACCGTGCGGCCGAGATCGGGGACGAACACCGTTCCCGACCATCGGCCCGGCCCATCGGCGACCAAGCCACGAAACAGCTGGGTGCCGACCAATCGTTCGGTCCCGCCGTTGGCCGCGTCGTCCTTCGCCTTGTCGCTCGCCCAGACGATGGTGCCGCACAGGCGGGAACCACACGGCGCCATCGCGACGACGACGCTGTGCGCCGGGTTCTGCCATGTTCCCGTGACGCGCGGCGCGGCAGCGGCGGGGGCAGCGATTACGGCAGCAATCAACAACAGGCGGCGCATCGTTATTTCTCCGGCGTTGGGCTTCGCTGCGCTCCCTGCTACGCTCCGCCTGAACCGTGCAGGAACGACCATGACCCTGACCCTTCGCACCGCCGCAATGCCCAACGGGTACAAGGCGTCCGTGGCGCTCGAGGAGCTCGGCCTGCCGTACACCATGCACAAGATCGACATGACGGGTGGCGAGCAAAAGCAGTCGCGGTTCCTCGACATCTGCCCCAACGGGCGCATCCCCGCGATCGTCGATCACGCCGTCCCGGGGGCTTTGCAGTCTTCGAATCGGGAGCGATCCTGATGTACCTTGCCGAAAAGACCGGGCGCCTGATGCCAACTGACGTCGCCGGACGCAGTCGGGTCGTCCAGTGGCTGATGTTTCAGATGGGCGGCGTCGGGCCGATGATGGGGCAGGCCAATGTCTTCTACCGCTGTTTCCCCGAAAAAATCCCTGCCGCGATCGCCCGGTACCAGGGCGAAGGACGCCGCCTATTCACCGTCCTCGACGGCCAGCTCGCAAAGACCGAATATCTCGCCGGCGCCGACTATAGTATCGTCGACATCGCCAACTGGTGCTGGACACGGATCGCGGCGTGGTCCGGGATCGACACCGACGGTCTGCCCCACCTCGCCCGCTGGTCGGCGGCGATCGCGGCACGCCCGGCGGCAATCAAGGGCATCACCGTGCCCGAAGACAGCAGCGCGCGCATGAACGACGCCGACGCCGCGAAGACGCTCGCTGCTAATGTCCGGTCGATGGTGGAAATGGGCAAGCCTGCCTGACCGCGACGCGATAGACACACCAACCGGGGGAACAATAATGTCACATTCAATGCCATGGACGATCGGGGCGCTCGTCCTCGCCCTCGTGGTCTACGTCTGGGCGGTGCTCAAAGTCGGGCAGGCGCGCGGGAAGTACGGTGTCGCCGCGCCCGCCGTCACCGGTGCCCCCGAGTTCGAGCGGGCCTTCCGCGCGCAGCAGAACACCGTCGAGCAAATGGTGCTGTTCGTCCCGCTCCTCGGCCTCGCCAGCTTCGTGTGGAGCGACATCGCTGCTGGGGTCTATGGCCTTATCTGGTGTCTCGGGCGCGTGCTCTACATCGAGACGTATAGTCGTGGCGCGAACCGCGGTCCGGGCTTCATGCTGTCCGCCGGATTATCGCTCGGCGTCCTGATCGCCGTCATCGTCACCTTCGCCCTGCGCCACTTCGGCGTCGTCTAAAGTCCCCGGAAGGTTGTGAAGTCGGCGACCGGGGCGCGCCGCGTTCGCACCGCGTTCGCCGGGTCGCCGGTGTCGGCGACCCCGATCGCCATGCCGCAGAACAGCATTCGTTCGGGCGGCAAGTCGAGGAAGGCCCGCACCGTGTCCGGATAGACCGCCCAGCATTCCTGCGCGCAGCTATCGAGCCC
>JAYTXW010000296.1:0-6049 GCA_043742745.1 Sphingomonadaceae bacterium | reverse complement strand
CGATAACCTGCGCGCCAGGAGCGACGAAGGCGTCAGTGGCGACGGTCGGCACGACGCCGTTGAAGTTATACAGTGGCATGGCAGTCGATGCTGTACACGATATGCGGTCGCAGCGGATCGTCGGCGGCGAGCGCTGGATGATCGAAATCGAGGTCCGCTTGCCGCATCATGCCGAGCCGCTCCATCAGCCTCCATGACCGGGTGTTAGCTGCGACTGTGAACGCCACGATTTGTGGCAGTCCGGCAGCGAAGCCCGACGCCAGCGCGGCAGCGGCTGCCTCGGCGGCAAACCCCTGCCCCCATGCCGCGCGCGCCAATTTCCAGCCGATCTCAACCGCACCATTGACCGGCGAGACGCCGTGATCGACGCGGTTCAATCCGCACGTACCAAGGAAGGCATTGTCAGCGCGCTGCTCAATTGCCCATGGATGAAGATCATCGCTCGAAAGCGCGACGTAGCGATCAAACTCGGCGTCGACGGCGGCCTGGTCTCGTGGTGGCCCGAGGAAGCGCATGACCTCCGGATCGGCGCGCATCGCGGCGAGCGGCGCACGATCCGCTTCACGCCGATCGCGCAGGATCAGGCGTTCGGTCAGTATCACGGGAATAGCGGCGCCTGCATCAGCCCCGTCGTCTCTGGCAGGCCGAGCATGACGTTCATATTCTGGAGTGCCTGCCCGCTCGACCCCTTCACGAGGTTGTCGATCGCGACGACGACAATTGCGCGCCCGGGCACGCGGTCGGCGAAGACGCCCACAACGGCGTGGTTCGACCCGCGCACCATCCGCGTCGCCGGGGCGACGCCCTCGGGCAGCAGATGCACGAACGGCTCGGCGGCGTAGCGGTCGGCGAGGACGGCGCGAAGATCAGCGACGGGGGCACGCATCTCGACAACCATTGTCACCAGCTCGCCGCGGTTCATCGGGACGAGGTGCGGGGTGAAGCTGATCGTGACGGGGGTTTCGGCGGCGCTCGCCAACTCCTGTTCGATCTCGGGCATATGGCGGTGGCGCCCTATGGCGTATGGCGCGACGCCCTCGGCCACCTCGGGGAACAGGTTCGCCTCCTTGAGGCCGCGCCCCGCGCCGCTGACGCCCGACAGTGCGTTGATCGTAATCCGTTCGGGGGCGATCAAGCCGGCCGCAACCAGCGGCAGCAGGCCGAGCAGAACGGCGGTCGGATAGCACCCCGGACACGCGACGATCCGCGCCGTCGGTAGGGCGGGCCGCGCATATTCGGTCAGCCCGTAGACCGCGTCGGGCAGCAGCGCCGGCGCCGGGTGCGCGCCGCCATACCAATCGGCATAGGTCGCGGCGTCCTTGAGCCGAAAGTCCGCCGACAGGTCGACGATGCGAGGGCCGGTGACCCCGCTGAGCAACTCCGCCGACGCCGCGTGTGGCAGGCAGCCGAACACGACATCGACACCGCCAAAATCGACCTCCTCCGCGCGTACCAACCTCGGCAAATCGGGGAACATCGCGAAGTGCGGCCAGACGTCGGTCATCGCCTGTCCCGCCTTGGCATTGGCGCTCAACGCCACAATGCGAACGTCGGGATGCCCGAGCGCAAGGCGAACAAGGTCGGCCCCGGTATAGCCGGACGCCCCGAGGACGGCGACGCGGATCACCCGAGCAGCCGCGCCGCGTCCCGCGCGAAATACGTCAGCACCCCCGAACACCCGGCACGCTTGAACGCCGTCAGCGTCTCGATCATCGCCTTGTCGCGGTCGAGGACGCCTGCTGACACCGCCGCCTGCATCATGGCGTATTCGCCGCTGACCTGATATGCGAAAACAGGGACTTCGAAACGATCCTTCACGCGCCGAACGATATCGAGATACGGCAGGCCGGGCTTGACCATAACGCTGTCGGCCCCCTCGGCGAGGTCGAGTGCAACTTCACGCAGTGCCTCGTCGCTGTTGGCGAAGTCCATCTGATACGTCTTCTTGTCGCCCTTGAGATAGCCGCCGGAGCCGACCGCGTCGCGAAACGGGCCGTAAAAGGCGCTCGCATATTTGGCGGCGTAGGCCATGATCTGGACGTCGTGGAAGCCCTCGGCTTCGAGCGCCGAGCGGATCGCGCCGACGCGCCCGTCCATCATGTCCGACGGCGCGATAATGTCGGCCCCCGCGCGCGCCTGATTGAGCGCTTGGGCAACCAGCACTTCGACCGACGCATCGTTGGCGATCCGGTGTCGGGCATCGAGCAGGCCGTCGTGGCCGTGGCTGGTGTACGGGTCGAGCGCGACGTCGGTGAGGACGCCGACCGCCGCGCCGCTATCCTTGATCGCGGCGACCGCGCGGCACATCAGATTGCCCGGGTTGAGGGCTTCGGCCCCGTCGTCGCTGCGGTCGCCGGCGGCGGTGTTGGGAAATAGCGCGAGACACGGAATACCAAGCGCCGCCGCCTCCTTCGCCGCTGCAGCCAATAAATCGACCGATAGCCGATCGACACCGGGCATGGTTGCGATCGGGTCGCGCGTATTGGTGCCCTCGGTGACGAACAGCGGCCAGATGAGGTCGGCGGGACTGAGGACAGTCTCGGCGACGAGCGCGCGCGACCAGGCGTAAGCGCGGCTGCGGCGAGGGCGGAGGGCGGGGTACGGGGCGTGGATCATCAGGCGTCGGTAGCGGCTCGCGCACAAAAGGTCACGCCCCCACACCATCGTGCGGCTTGCCGTAGTCGCCTCGCGCGCGTAACCAACAGAGGGGTCACGGGGGTGCACATCATGGCCACGACGGGTGCGGATGTTGTCGCCCACTTCGCACCGCAGGCCGCCCGGGCGTATCGCACCGCCTTTGCCCAGGGTGGCGCGCTCCTCGACGCGGCCGGGGTCACGTCGCCGATCCGCCTTGCGCATTTTATGGCGCAGGCCTTTCAGGAAACCGGTGCAATGACCCTTCTTGTTGAAAGTGGTAGCTACGGTGCCGCCGCGCTCGGCAAGATGTGGGATAGCGGCAACTGGCACCGCTATTTCGCCAGCCGCGACGCCTGCGTGGCGATGGCGGCGCAATCCGCAATCGACCACGGCGCGGCGTTGTTCAGCCGTGTTTATGGCGGTCGAATGGGCAATGGTCCGGCGGCGAGCGGCGATGGTTGGACCTATCGCGGGCGTGGCGTGCTCCAGACAACAGGCCGCGAGGCATACCGCACGATTGGCGCGACGTGCCACGTCGATTTCGTGGCACAGCCCGATCTCGTTATCGCGCCCGAACATATGCTCAAACCTGCCCTCGCGAAATGGACCGCTGGCCACCTGAACGCTGCCGCCGACCATAATGATATCGAGGTCATCACAACGAGCATCAACGGCGGCATGATTGGCCTCGACGGACGCAAAGCGTGGTTCGCCAAGATCTTTCCGTTCGTCACTGGGGCGGTAACGGTCGAACGGTCGCGCGAGTGGCAGGTGCAGGCAAGGCTCGCTGCACACGGCTACGTGATCGCTCCCGACGGCGTCATCGGACCAGCGACGCGAACGGCGATCCTCGACTACTGTGTCAAACACAGTTTGCCGACCGCGTCCGGAATCACTGCCGACCTGTTACTGTCGCTTGGCGTCGCCTGAGCGGCGTGATCACAATGACGGCGCCGATCCTACTGTTCGACTCGGGTGTCGGTGGCCTGTCGGTGCTTGGCCCCATTCGCGCGCAGCTGCCGGACCGGGCGGTCATCTACGCCGCTGATAACGCGGGCTTTCCTTATGGCACGAAGACCGAGACGGAAATCGCCGGGCGCGTCCCGGCGTTGCTCGGGCGGCTCGTCGAGCGCTATCGCCCCGCGCTCGTTGTTATCGCGTGCAATACTGCGTCGACGATCGCGCTTGCCGCCGTTCGTGCGGCGCTTGATGTCCCTGTTGTCGGAACGGTTCCCGCAGTCAGGCCCGCTGCCGCCATTTCGCGCACCCGCGTCATCGGCGTTCTCGGCACCGCAGCGACCGTTCGCCAGCCGTACGTTGACCGCCTCGCCGCCGAATTCGCCGCTGATTGTACCGTGCTGCGCCACGGATCGGCGCGGTTGGTGGAGCTTGCCGAGGCGAAGCTGCGCGGGCGCGCGGTCGACCCCGCCGCCGTCGCGTGCGAATTGGCCGGACTGCTCGATCAGCCCGGAGGCGACCGGATCGACGCCGTCGCCCTCGCGTGCACCCACTTTCCGCTACTTGGTTCGGAACTTGTCGCTGCTGCGCCACGCTTGGTCACCTTCGTCGACGGCGGTGAGGGAATCGCGCGTCGCGTCACGTATCTTTTGTCGGCGGCGGCGTTGGCTCCCGGTCCCCCCGCAGAGGCTAGCGTCGCGTCTACCGCTGGCTTTGGCGCGGCTTTATCCCCGAGTTCCCGCGCGGTATTCACCCGCCGCGACACCGATGTTGACGCGCTGCGCCCTGCCCTCCACAGCTTCGGCCTCGACGCCATCGACTATCTGTGAGGACGCCTGTGCCGCTGACCGACGCCGACCTCGTCGCGCGCATGAACCGCCGCAGTGCACCGACTTCGGCGCTGCTCGGGATGACGGTCGTCGCGATCGATCAGGCGGCGGGGACCGTGCGGCTGCGGTTCGAGCCGAAGCCCGAATTCTGCAATCCGATGGGCAACGTCCAGGGAGGTTTCGTGGTTGCGATGCTAGACGACGCGGCGGCGCTCGCGGCAATCGTCAAGGCGGGGGCGCCGATCGCGATCCCAACGATCGAGTTAAAGGCGAGTTTTTTCGGCCCGGCCAAGCTCGGCCCGTTGTTTGCCGAGGGGCGCTGCGTCAAGCTGGGCAAACGCATCGCCTTCATGGAGGCGGATCTATTCGACGAGGCGGGCACGCTGCTCGCGCGCCTGACGACCAGCGCAGTGCCAATACCGCGCGAGGCCGGTGCCGGTAATTTTGTGGAGCGGACATGACCGACATAATCGGCACGGGCACTATATCTGACGTCGTCATCGAACGGCGTGGTCGCGCGCTGTGGCTGACGCTCAACCGCCCGGCGGCGCTCAACGCGCTGACCCATACGATGTGCAACACGATCCAGCGCGCGCTGTACGATAGCATGGGTGACGCCAAGGTTGCGCTGGCGGTCATTGAGGGGGCGGGCGAGCGCGCCTTCTGCGCCGGTGGCGACATCGTCGCGATGCACGGCGCGCGTGACGACGCAACGACGTGGGAGAACTTCTTCCGCGACGAATACCGAATGAACCAGACGATCGCACGCTATCCCGACCCGTACGTCGCGATCCTCGACGGTATTGTCATGGGCGGCGGCGTCGGCCTGTCGATCCACGGGCGCTTCCGGGTCGCCACCGAGCGGACGTTGTTCGCGATGCCCGAAACCGCGATTGGGATGATCCCCGATGTCGGCGCGACCCACGCCCTGCCCCGCCTGCCCGGCGAGATCGGGATGTATCTCGCACTGACGGGCGCGCGGCTCAACGGAGCCGATTGCGTCTATACCGGGATCGCAACGCACTTCGTCCCCGACGACCGCCTTGCCGTCCTCCGCGATGTGCTCGCGAACAGCGACGAGGAGGTCGACGCGGCCCTCGCCACCCTCCACGCCGATGTCGAGGCACCGCTCGAGGCACTTCGCGACGCGATCGACTTCCACTTTGCCCACGACAGTGTCGCGGGCATCATCGCCAGCCTGATGACGGGTGACGACTGGGCGCAGACACAGGCAGCAGCACTGGCGAAGATGTCGCCGACCTCGCTCAAGCTGACCTTCCGCGCGGTCCGGCACGGCGCGGGCGAGGAGATCGAGGGCGCGCTCCGCACTGAATACCGCATCGTCAGCCATTTGCGTGAAAACCACGACTTTTTCGAAGGCGTCCGCGCGGTGCTGATCGACAAAGACAAGTCGCCGAAGTGGCTGCCAACGACCCTGGCCGAGGTCAGCGACGCCGACCTCGACGGGTATTTCGTGGCACCGGCGAGTGGCGACCTCGACTTCGATTAGACTCGAGGTGCCTGGGCTTATACCAAGGCTCTTGGTTTCTGACTCTTCGGGGGATTCCCAATCTGGTGGTAATCTGATTCAACATCGCGAGCTTTGGGAGGATTGCGATGGCGTC
>JAYTXW010000295.1:0-3260 GCA_043742745.1 Sphingomonadaceae bacterium | reverse complement strand
CGGATGGCGATCACCGTCATCGCGGTCGTCTTTGCGACGATCGCATGGGGTGTTGTCGTCGGCGGGATCGGCGTCGGTGTGCTGATGTTGATTGTGATGGCGACGATCTTGGCGTGCGTCCTGCTCGGCATTTTCCCGCGCGACACCGCGCCGGAGCCGATAAAGCTCGCCACCGCCAAGCCCGACGTCCTTCCCGCACAGGTCGATGCATGGCTCGACGCCAAGCGCCGCGCTCTCCCCGCCCTTGCCGCGCCACGGGTCGACGCTATTTCGGCGCAACTTGCCGCCCTTGGCCCCCAGCTGGCCGCAGTCCCTGCCGGAAACCCGACCGCGCTCGAATTGAACCGCCTGCTTGGCAAACACCTTCCTGAACTCGTAGACCGGTACGAGAAAGTCGCCCCCTCTCAGCGTAAAGTCGCGAGCGTTCCCGGCGGGCCGACGATCGAACGCCAGCTCGTCGACGGCCTTGGCCTGATCGAGGCCGAACTCGTTCGCGTCAACGATCAGCTCGGCAAGGACGACCGCGACGCCTTCGCGGTGCAGGGAAAGTTTCTCGAAAACCGCTACGGCAAGGATGGGACGCTCTCCTGATTCCCTCCTTCGACGTCATCGTCCTCGGCGCCGGAGCTGCTGGTATGATGGCCGCAGCGACGGCGGGCGCACGCGGCAAGCGGGTGTTGCAGCTCGATCACGCCGATGCGGTGGGCAAGAAAATCCTCATCTCCGGCGGCGGGCGGTGTAACTTCACCAATCTCGGCGCGGCTCCTGATCGTTTCCTGTCGGCAAACCCGCACTTTGCCCGCTCGGCGCTCGGGCGCTACACTCCCGCCGATTTCGTTGCGCTCGTCGACAAGCACGGCATCGCGTACCACGAAAAGACGCTAGGGCAGTTATTTTGCGACGGCAGCGCTCGCCAGATCGTCGCGTTGCTCGTCGACGAGTGTGACACCGCTGGAGTCGACACCCGCCTGTCGCACCGCATCACCGGGGTGGAACACGACGGTACGGCCTTTCGCGTTACGACCGATCACGGCGACTTCACTGCCCCCGCGTTGATCCTCGCGACCGGCGGTCCGGCGATCCCCAAGCTCGGCGCAACCGGGTTCGCCTATGACATCGCGAGTCAATTTGGGCTGGCGGTCATCCCGCCGCGCCCCGGGCTCGTCCCGCTGACCTTTGCCGCCGATCTGCTCGACCTGTGCCGGGGGTTGAGCGGGGTTGCCGTGGACGCTGTCGTGCGGGCGGGGAGCGCCGCCTTCCGCGAGGCGCTGCTGTTCACCCACCGCGGCCTTTCGGGACCGTCGGTTTTGCAGGCGTCGTCGTACTGGCACGGCGGTGCGGTGACGCTCGACCTCGCCCCCGGCGCTGACGTTCCCGCTTTCCTCCGCGACCGGCGGCGCACCCGTCCGAGGGCCGAAGGCGCGACGATCCTGTCCGAAATCCTGCCTGCGCGCCTCGCCGCCGCGCTTGCGCCGCGCCTTGGCCTCGGCGGGACGCTCGCCAACCTGCCCGACCGCGCGCTTGATACCGCCGCCGCCGGGATTGCCGCGTGGGCCGTAACCCCTGTCGGCACCGAGGGTTTTGCGAAAGCCGAAGTCACCGCCGGCGGCATCGCCACCTCCGGCCTGTCATCCAAAACGATGGGTGCGACCGCCGTCCCCGGCCTGTTCGCGATCGGCGAAGCGGTCGATGTTACCGGCTGGCTCGGCGGCTATAATTTTCAATGGGCGTGGGCGAGCGGAGTCGCGGCGGGCGGCGCGGTCTAACTAGGTCTTTCCCCTTAACGATCGAGGGTGTTAGACGCCTCGCGGGGAGATCGCCGATAATGAAACTCTGGCACAAGTCCGCACTCGGCGTCGTCGCGGTGATCGTCGTCATCGCCATCGGGCTGATGGTGTGGGAGCCACTTTCCGCCGTCCGCCCCGGTGCCGATCCGGTCACCGCCCACAGCGTGCGCATCCGCCGTGACACGTTCGGTGTGCCGCATATTGACGGCGCGACCGATGCCGACGTCGCCTATGGGCTCGCCTATGCCGAAGCCGAGGATGACTTCGCGACAATCGAGGAACTTCTTGCCGCGATCCGCGGACGCTCGGCAGCGATCATCGGGGCCGAAGGGGCGAAGATCGACTATGTCGGCGCGCTGATCGACGCGCAGGGGCAGGCGACGCGCGGCTACGCGACGTTATCCCCCGCCACAAGGGCGCTCATCGAGGCCTATGCGAGCGGCCTCAACCACTATGCCGACACCCATCCGGCGGAGGTGCGGCTGTCGCGCCTGTTTCCCGTTACGGGCCACGACATCGTCGCCGGGTTTGCGCTGCGCTCGCCGTTTTTCTTCGGGCTCGATCGGACGCTCGGCGCGCTGAATGCCGACAAGTCACCGCCGCGCGATGGCTCCCCGGCGACCGAACGCGGGTCGAATGCCTTTGCGATCGCGCCGTCACGCTCGACCGACGGCGTCACAAGACTGATATCCAACTCGCACCAGCCGTGGACTAGCGGCGTCGCGTGGTATGAGGTCGTCCTACATTCTTCGCAGGGCTGGCACTTCGCCGGAGCATTGTTCCCCGGCGCGCCGTTTGGGCTGGTCGGCCACAACGAGACGCTCGGCTGGACCAATACTGTCAACCGTGGCGATCTGATCGACACGTATAAGCTCATCCTCGACGGCGACGGCACCCATTACCGATATGACGGCGCATGGCTACCACTCGAAACCCATCGTGTTTGGCTCCATGTCCGCTTTGGTCCGTTCGTGCTGCCGGTGCCAAAGACGATCGCCCGGTCGCGGCAGGGGCCGGTCATCACGAACAGATTGGGCAGCTTCGCCGTGCGCTACGCCGGGTTCGGCGACGTCCGTCAGATCGAGCAATATTACCGCCTCAACAAGGCGCGCTCGCTCGCCGAATGGCAGGCGGCGATGGCGATGCAGGCGGTCCCGGCAACCAATTTCATTTACGCCGACGCCGCCGGACATATCGAATATATCTACAATGAACGCTTCCCCGTTCGCGCGCCGGGCTTCGATTGGCGCGGCGTCCTGCCCGGCGACACATCGCGGGTGGTGTGGACGACGTATGAACCCGCCAGCGCCGACCCGACCTATATCGACCCCAAGAGCGGCTGGCTGGCCAATTCGAACAATACGCCGTTCCTTGCGACCGGCCCCGGCGACAACCTCGACCCGAGCAGCTTTTCACCGTTGCTCGGCATCGAAACCCACATGACCAACCGCGCTTACCGTTTTCGCGATCTGT
>JAYTXW010000294.1:0-1504 GCA_043742745.1 Sphingomonadaceae bacterium | reverse complement strand
CGCGCCGCTCGCCCGTTGACGGGGCCGTCCAGCGTCGATGGATCGCCTAGCGGGTCATTCTGCTTGTTCCGCAACCGCGTCCTCCCCGGTCGGAGCAGCAGGTGCGTCCTCATTTTCAAACCAATGCGCGCGGGCGGCCATGATTATTTCGTTGCCCTGCTCTTCAGTCAGGTTGAAGTCGGCGAGCAGGCCGCCCTTGTCCTCGGGCCGCTTGACCGCGGTCTCGGCACGGCGTCTCGGCTCCTGGCGCTTTTTCTGGATGAGTTCGTCGGTCGCGAGATCGGCGAGATCGTCGAGTGTGCGGATGTTGGCCTTGCCGAGCACGACCAGCATGGCCTCGTTGAGGTGGGGCAGTTCGGCCAGCGCATCGTCGACGCCAAGCGCACGGCGCTGCTCGCGCGACGCGGCTTCGCGGCGTTCAAGGGCTTCGGCGGCGCGGCTCTGGAGCTCGCCGGCGATCTCGTCGTCAAGGCCCTCGATCGAGGCAATTTCGTCGCTGTCAACGTAAGCGACTTCCTCCATCGAGGTGAAGCCTTCGGCGACCAGCAACTGGGCGAGCGTCTCGTCGACGTCGAGTTCCTCCTGGAACATGGTCGAGCGCTCAATGAATTCGCGCTGGCGCTTCTCGCTGGCATCGGCCTCGGTGAGAATGTCGATCTGGCTGTTGGTCAGTTGCGACGCGAGGCGGACGTTCTGGCCGCGGCGACCGATGGCGAGGCTGAGCTGGTCATCGGGAACGACAACTTCGATCCGGTTTTCTTCCTCGTCGATCACGACTCGGGCGACGGTCGCGGGCTGGAGCGCGTTGACGACGAAGGTCGCCAGATCCTCGCTCCAGGGGATGATGTCGATCTTTTCGCCCTGCATTTCCTGGACGACCGCCTGCACGCGGCTGCCCTTCATGCCGACGCAGGCGCCGACCGGGTCGATACTGCTGTCATAGCTGATGACGCCGATCTTGGCGCGGCTGCCCGGGTCACGGGCGGCGGCCTTAATCTCGATAATCCCGTCGTAAATCTCGGGGACTTCCTGCGCAAACAGCTTCTTCATAAAGTCAGGATGCGCACGGCTGAGGAAGATTTGCGGGCCGCGCGCTTCACGGGCAACCCGCAGGATCAGGCTGCGAATGCGGTCGCCGACGCGGACCATTTCGCGCGGGATCTGCTGGTCGCGGCGGATGACGCCCTCGGCGCGGCCCAGGTCGACAACGACATGGCCGAATTCGACGCGCTTGACGACACCGGTGATGACTTCGCCGCCGCGTTCCTTGAACTCTTCGTACTGGCGGTCGCGTTCGGCGTCGCGGACCTTCTGGAAGATGACCTGCTTGGCGGCCTGCGCGGCGATGCGACCGAACTCGATCGGGGGCAGCGGATCGACGATGAAGTCGCCGATCGCGGCGTCATTCTGCAGCTTCTGCGCGCCCTTCAGGTCGACCTGCTTGAAATAGTCGTCGACCTCTTCGGTGACTTCGACGACGCGCCACAGGCGAAGGTCGCCCGTG
>JAYTXW010000293.1:0-4256 GCA_043742745.1 Sphingomonadaceae bacterium | reverse complement strand
CGCCGCCGGGTCTTCGAGCGGGAGCATGTGTCCTGCCCCCGCAACGGTGAACAGGTCGGCTTTGGCGATCCGCCCCGCCCAGTCGGCGTGCCACGACGGGGGGCACAGTATATCCTCGCCGCCGCACCCGATCAGCACCGGGACGGCAATATCGGGCAGGACGTCACGGCGATCGGCGCGGCGGCGCAACGCCTCGCTCTGTCGCGTGAAGACGTCCGGCCCCAGTCCCATCCCCATGTCGCGCAGCAGGGCGAGCAGCGCGGTGTCGCCGCGATTCCGTGCGCTGAGGTAATTGGGTTTGAGTTCCTCGACCAAAACCCGCTCGAGACCGCCCGCACGGACCTCAGCCTGCTGCGCCGGGCGCTGCGCGGCGCGGTCGGGCCGGTCGGCAGTCGCGTTATAGCCGAGCAGGACGAGGCCCGCGATCCGCTCCGGGGCTTGGCACCACATCTCGACCGCGACGATCGCCCCCATCGAAAAGCCGATCGGCAGCAGGCGTCCCGGCACCGCGGCAAGCGTCCGTGCCGCCATCGCCGCGATACTGTCGTCGTGCGATAGGTCGGCATCGACCGGAACGAGCGCGTGCCGACCGAGCATGGCGGCAATCGCCCCGTCGCCGCCCCACCATAGCCGCGCGTCGCACATATTGCCGGGCAGCAGGACCGGGGTCACGCGCCGAGGCCACCGGCGATCTGGCGCAACACGGCGAGTTCGTCGAAGATCGTGACGTCTTCGACGATTGCGCCGTCGCGCAGCCGAAAATGCGAGACCGCCATCACGAGCAGGTCGCGTCCGCTCGGCGGACCCCACACGCCCGTCCCGCGATGCGTGCCCGTCAGCGACCAGCGGAGTGCCACCGCGACGTCGCCGTGCGGCAGCGGACGCGCGGCGACATGCTCGAGCCGCCACGCCACGTCGTGTAGGCACGCCCTGATCTGCGTCAGGCACCCGATCCAGTAGCCGCGCCCGAAGCCGTGCCGGTTCGACGGCCAGCGGATCTCGGCGGCGGGCGAAAGCGCCGCGGCGGCATCGCCGTACAGGTCGTCACGCCATGCCGTCCGCAGCATCGCCGCCGGCCCCTCGGCGGGGTGGCCAGGGGGAATATCGACATCGATGCCCGACCGGGTCGCGGCAATGGCAGCGCTGCGCCAACGGTGACGGGCGGGGTCGCCGTCGCGGTCGGCGGCGGCCTGCGCGGTCGCCACGGCCCACGGATCGCCACCGATTTGCAGCACCCCGCGCAGGTTGTCACGGACCAGCCACTCCTCGACGATCCGGTTCTCGCGGCATAGACAGTCGGCGATCGTCATTACGCCGTTGCCGCGCATCGTCGCCACCCCGAGCAGCGGGTCGTCGCCGACGTGGGTCGAGCGGCTGACGATGCGGTGCGAGCTGTACAGATGGCCGTCGCCCTCGTCCGACCAAATCACATCCTCGCCCAGCAGCATCCGGTCGGGCGTCACGCCGAGGGTCGATATGGTGTTCTGGACGACCGCCGCGACCCCCGTCACGGGCCCGGCGAGCGTGTGGATCGCGCAAGTCTCGGCATAATGCGTTCGGCACAAGCCGACGTTTTTTTGCTCCCAGATCCGGTGGGTGCAGCCGATGATGTAATCGACGAAATCGCGGTAGACCGGCTCATACCCCGGCAAAGCCTGACGTCGCGGACCAGGCGTGAGGACGTCGTCGAGCGTCCGCCCGACCGGTGAGCGGACGGCGGGCAGGGCATCCCATATCACGCGGATACGGCGGGGTTGCTGACGCGAGCAGCGCGGAATCGCGTTTCGGGGATCATCAGCCATATGATCCCGCCCACACCGAAACCGACGACCGACAGCAGCATGGCAGAGGCGAGATCGAAGCGTTCAGCGATCGCACCCGTGATGAGAGGGGCGGTCATTGAGATTATGCGCCCCCAGTTGAAAATCGACATCGCGGTTGACCGGATGTGGGCGGGGTAGAGTTCCGACAGCCAGGGCGCCCAGGCAACCGACGCGGTGATCATGAAGCCCCAGGCGAACCCGCCCGCCTGCAGGGCGAACGCCGAGTCGAGAACAGTCAGGTACAGTAATACTGCCGCCGCCCCGCCGAAAAAGCCGACTCCCGCCAAACGCCGTCCGAAGCGATCGCTAAACCACCCCCAAAAGAAGGCGCCGAGCATCGCGCCGATGAACTGCGAATACACGATCCGTGCCGCAATATCTGGGGCGAAGTGCTTGACGTCTTTGAGATACGTCGTGACCCAGCCGGCAAAGGCCTGATACCCGAAGAAATTAAGCCCGACGAGGAGGAACAGCAACGCCGTCCGACGGCGCAGTTCAGGGCTGAAAAGCTCGACGATCGGCAGCTTTCCCCGTGACACCTCCGCGATGTCGGCCCCCCACGGGCGCATATGGCGATCGTCGGGGATGAACAGGAAGATCAGCGGCGCGATCACCACGGGTGGGATCGCCGCCGCCCACAGCAGCAAGTGCCAGTCGGCCTGCCCCGCCGCCGTGCCCGACGCCCAGCCAAGGGCGATCACGGCCGCGTTGTACGTGCCGTTACCGACCGCTGCCAGCTTGCCGCGAACTTCCGACGCGAACAGCGACATATACGTCCCGATCAGGACCGGAAAAATCGCCCCGAGGAAGAACCCCAGCAAGAAGCGTTGCGTGAGCAACATGGCGTAGCTGGTCACGTAAACCCCGCATGCGCCGAATACGCCGTAGCCAAGGATGACCACGAACAGCGTCCGCCGCCGCCCGACACGGTCGGCGATCTGCGCGAGAACAATCGCCCCGACCAGTGCGCCGAGGCTTTGCGCGGTATAGATCGACCCGGCCTGCGTCAGCGTCAGCCCGAGGTCGGCGCGGATCTGCGGGCGGAGGATATCGACGGTGTTCCACGACCAGCCGTAGAAAAATTCGGCGATCATCAGAAAGGCAAAGGCGGTCCAGCGCCGCGCGGCGGAAAGGTCTTCGGCGCGGATCGGTGCGCGTCTTGTCATCGCCGTGCCCCCCGATCCGATCATTGGCCCAGATGGTTGGCTGCAAACGCAGTCAATTGCAAGGTGGCATACGACCGGCTGCGGTGCCCCTGTCGATGGCTTCAGCTCACGGAGCGCGCCGACATGCCGTCGATCAACTTACCGGCAAACGTGCGGACTTCCGGGGGCAGATCAGGGTCGGCAATGCGCTCCATCAGCATCGACACCGCCGCCTCGGTCATGCGCCGCACCGGCTGCCGAATCGTTGAGACGCGGTAGCTCGCCCACATCGCCGGGGCGACGCCATCGAAGCCAACGACCGACAGGTCGTGCGGTATGCGGATGCCGAAGGTCTCGCGCGCGCAATCGATCGCGCCGATTGCCATCAAATCATTGGCGCAGATCACCGCGTCGAGGCGTCGGTCGGTCATCTCCATCAAGGCGCGCAACCCGGTGGCGCCGCTCTCGTAATCGAACTCGCCCCGGACGAGCAGCGACCGATGCCCGAGCTCGTCGAGACGCTGCTGCGCCCCGCGTACGCGTTCCTGGCCAACATAATTATCTTCAGGCCCGGAGATAATTCCGAACACCGCGTGCCCTGCTGCGTGTAGCCTGTCGATGAGCTGACGCTCGCCGCCAACCGAGTCGCAACCGACGCTTGCCACCGGCTCGCCCTCACCGAAGCGATTATACAGCACGACGGGAACATTGTGGCGCGCGAAGTCACGGAGGTGGGCGCGGGTCAGCCGTGCCGCGACGATCGCGCCGTCGACGCGGTACCGCCAAACTTGGTCGAGCATCGCGTCGACCTCGCTTTCGGCTTGCAGCGCAAACAGCAGCACACGAATGCCGCGGTCGGAAAGGCGACGGGTCAGTTCAGCGAGCACCTCGGGATAATAAAGATTGGTCAGGTTCGAGATGATCACCGCGACGAGGTTCGACTTCCGCGTGATCAGCCCCGACGCCATCGCATTCGGATGATAGTCGAGCTCGCGCGCCGCGCTCAGCACCCTCTCACGGGTCTTCGGCGCAATGCTCGATCCCGGACGGAAACAGCGTGACACCGCCGACTGTGACACGCCGGCGCGCTGGGCGACGTCATACGATGTCGGCGAGCCGCGCTGTCCATCTGCTTTCGTCATCGGCGGCAGATTGCCGCGTTCGGCGCGGCATTACCAGTGGTCGCGGTGAGCCACCCTGCAGCTAAGAAGACATGGCCCCTAAAACGCCGTTGCAAACGAAGTCACTTGCCATTGCCTTTTGCCGGTGGCAGCACCGGTCGGGCGAG
>JAYTXW010000292.1:0-3194 GCA_043742745.1 Sphingomonadaceae bacterium | reverse complement strand
CTTCGCCTGGAACCGCCTCACCGACCAACCGTGGCGCATCATGTCCATCGGACCCCGGACATGGGCGCATGGGTTCTGATCAGAGAGTCTTGGTATTACAGCGCTGCAGTCTGCTGCGGCGCGAACACCTTCGCCTTGGCGGCGCTCACCGCGTGGCGGACACACTGCATCTCGTCGAGCGCGGCAACCGTCCCACGGTCGCTGCTCGCGCACACCGTCCGGGCGGCGGCGGTGATCCGGCGATCGAGGGTCAGCCGTCCAGCGGCGTTGCTGAGGTCGAGGTCGGCGTAGCTGACCGTCGTGGCGCGGAGCGTTTCGGCGGCAGCAGGTGCGGTCGCGGCGACGAGGCAGATCCCGGCGCATAGGGCGGTGCCGACGGTGCCGAGGACGGCGCGGGTGGCGGTCGAGGTGAAGGTGGTGAACATGGAGTATCTCCCTGGCTCCCGAAGCGCCGGACCATCCGAAGCCTCATGCCAAGGGTACTGCAGGGAGCGTGCCAAGTGGCGTCGCGATCGTAATTTCAACGACTTGATTGAAACGAGCAATGGGTCGCGATGACTGTTAGATGAACAACTACCAACGTGTGGGAGAATATCCCAAGGGTTGGCGCCTATCGTCCCCGCATGATGCCGACGATTGAACAGGCATCATTACCCCCGGAATCGCCGCAGCAGCGAACTCGTGTCCTGCCGCCGCCCGCCCATCGCCTGGACGTCGCCGTAGAACTGATCGACGAGCGCCGTCGCCGGCAGCGAAATGCCCAGCCGCTTCGCCTCGTCGAGGACCAGCCCCAGGTCCTTCCGCATCCAGTCGACCGCGAAGCCGAAGTCATATTCGCCCTTCGCCATCGTCGTCGCGCGGTTGTCCATCTGCCACGACTGCGCCGCGCCCTTGCCGATGACGTCGAACACGGACGGCGCATCGAGCCCGGCGGCAAGGGCGAAGTGGACCGCCTCGGCGAGCCCCTCGAGGACCCCGGCGATCGCGATCTGGTTGACCATCTTGGTGAGCTGTCCGCTCCCCGCCGGACCCATCAGCCCGGTCCGCTTGGCATAGGCGGCAAGCACCGGCTCGGCGGCGGCGAACGCTTGCCCGGTCCCGCCGCACATGATCGTCAGCTTGGCCGTCACCGCCCCCGCCTGCCCGCCCGACACCGGCGCGTCGAGCACCAGCAGGTCGTCGCGCGCCGTCGCAAGTTCGCGCGCGATGCTCGCCGACACCGTCGTATGATCGACGAACAGCGCCCCGGCGCGCATCGCCGGGATCGCACCGTCGGGGCCGAGCGTCACCTGCCGCAAGTCGTCGTCATTGCCGACGCACGTCAGGACGACGTCGGCGTCGTGGGCCGCGAGCGCCGGAGTCGCTGCGCTCCGCCCGCCGTATTCGGCGACCCACGCCGCCGCGCGCGCTGACGTGCGGTTATAGACGGTGACGACGTGTCCCGCGCGCGCGAGGTGCCCCGCCATCGGATAACCCATGACGCCGAGGCCGATGAAGCTGATGTTCATGCGTGGTCCTTGTTCCAACATTGCCGCCTACAGCAGCGCGCCCTGCGTCCCGGCGTCGCTCGCCGCCGCCGCCGCTTTCACCGCGTCGCGCGCCATCGGCAGGTCGAGGCGGCGGGCGGGCTGTCCGGGGCGCTCGAACAGTTCGGCAATCGTGACAACTTGCAGCCGGTCGTCGTCGCGGTCGTAATAAGGGTGTTTATACTTTCCCGCCGACGCGATGACCTCACGCATCGCCTTTGTTTCCATCTGAAAGCAGATCAAAAAGCCAAACTCCGCTCCGGCCTGTAGCCGGTCGGAATTGAGCGTCGCCATGTCGCCGCGCCCGGTCTCGCCCGATTTGACCTGGAAGATCGCCTTGCCGTTGCTGCTGCTATCGGTCGCGAAATAGGCGATGCCGTCGATGCCGCCGTCGGCCCCCTTCTTTTCGTTGATCCGTGCCTTGTTCTTCGAAAACGTCAGGATCGCCCATTTCTCGAACTCCTTGCGGGTCCGGTCGTCGCGCTTGTTGGCGAGCGCCTGCGCCGATTCGAGGTCCTTGGGCACGCCGTCGAGGACGATGTTCGCCTCAATGGCGGGCCAGCCGTCCTTGTACGTCGTCGCGAAGCGATCGAGGATCACCGCGATCGACTGATAGGTGACGTCGATGCCGATCCATTGCCGCCCGAGCCGCTGCGCCACCGCGACCGTCGTCCCGCACCCGCAATAGGCGTCGAGAACGACATCGCCCTCGTTCGACGACGCGCGGATGATGCGTTCGAGCAGTGCTTCGGGTTTTTGGGTGGGGTAGCCGAGGCGTTCCGGACTGGTGCCACCGATGCTAATCAAATCGGTCCAAACATCCTGAACAGGTACCCCAACGCGCTCGTCGACGTAATTTTTAAGTCTCAGTCGTCCGCCGGCGCGAGCTGGATAGTGGAGACAATTATCATCATCCAATGATTGAAGCCGCGCGCGAGTATACTTCCAGACATTTGCGGGGGGATCATAGGTTTGACCATTCTTTGCTGTAAAAGCGTATGTTAGATTTGGACGTGGATTGGGGCTTGAAAGATTTTGTTTTGCCCAGCGCCGACCATCAGAATCTTCAAAGCGAAATCTCTCTTTGATGTACGCTTCGTCATAAGTCTGATGCTGTTTCTGGAATAGAAATTTGGAGGACTTGGTATAGAAAAACAGGACGTCGTGAACCTTTCCGTACGTTCGCGAATCATTGTGAGCGCCGTACCGCTTCCAGATGATCTCATTAATGAAATCTCCCCCCTGCCCACAGAACACCGCGTCGCAGACCAGCTTGAGGTAGTGGCTCGCCGTCGGGTCGCAGTGGAGGTAGAAGCTGCCGGTCGGTTTGAGGACGCGGTGGATTTCGACGATCCGCTGCGTCATGTGGACGATGTACGCGAACAGGCTGCCGCGCCCCAGCACCGCGTCGAGCCCGGTGATCAGCGCCACCGTCTGCCGCGTCAGCACCGCCGCATGGGGGTTGAGCGGGTCGCCGTTCAACCGATCGACGTGCGTGATCCAGTCGAACCCGGCGTCGGCTTCGGCCCCCCATTCCCACGTATCGACGAACGCCTGCGCCTGCGCGCGGTCCTCGCCGCCCTGGTTGGTGTAGATCTGGAAATAGTTGCGCTTCGAATTGAACGGCGGGTCGATGTAGCACAGGTCGACCGTCGCGCTCGCGATCTT
>JAYTXW010000291.1:0-8156 GCA_043742745.1 Sphingomonadaceae bacterium | reverse complement strand
CGGTCCCGGCGTTCGCCGGGATGACGAGGGGGGCTACGGCAGCGATCGACGCCCTCGCGGACATCCTGCCGTTCGCTATTATAACGAGATGAACGCTATTGCCGACGACTTAATTAGGGAGATCGAAGCGGCAGCAATTATTCCGATGACCCACGCCGTCACGCGTGGTCTTTATCGGCATATATCGCTTCGGGACGCTCTACAGAATGAGGTCGTCGCCGCATTCGATAACGGTGGCCAGTCGCTTGATAGGCCTGCTTTCCAAGCCGCGCTTCGGACAAAGATCAATAGCCTCGACGCCGAAAGCGAAGGCGGGTTGCGCCTTTTAGCGGGTTTAACACGACCAGACGAGGTTATCGACTGGTACATGGCTGAGTTTATGATCCTTTGGGCGCGGCAGGAGGGGGTCACCGAGCATCAGATAATCGACGCTTTCCACGTTCAATCGAACGGCAGTTAACCACCCCAGAGCCGTCATGCTGGCGCAGGCCAGCATCCACGGTGGTGCGAGACGGTAGGGTGCCATGACTGGCACGACCGTGGGTGCTGGCCTTCGCCAGCATGACGGGTGAGCAGGATGCGGTGCCTCCCCAAATCGGACGGACCGCATGGCGGCGTCGCGGCAAAGCCGCGCCGGGCGTCGGACGGGTTCGGCGGGTTTGTCCCGCCGCCCCGCCGGCCGCGCGCAATGCGAGTCGCGGCCAAGGTGGAATTCGCCGAAGGGCAAATTCCGCCTTGGCCGTCGCCGCATTACCGCTTGCTGAACTGGAAGCTCTTGCGGGCCTTGGCCTTGCCGTACTTCTTGCGCTCGACGACGCGGGGGTCGCGGGTGAGGAAGCCGGCGTGCTTGACGACGGTGCGGAGGGCCGGTTCGAAGCGGGTCAGCGCCTGCGAAATGCCGTGCTTGACCGCGCCCGCCTGCCCCGACAGCCCGCCGCCCTTGACGGTGGCGTGGACGTCATACTGGTCGCGACGCTCGGCGACGTCGAACGGCTGGTTGATGACGAGGCGCAGCGTCGGACGCGCGAAATATTCGGTCTGGTCGCGCCCGTTGACGACGATCTTGCCCGAACCGGGCTTGATCCAGACGCGCGCGATCGCGTTCTTGCGCTTGCCGGTGGCATAGGCGCGGCCCTGCGCGTCAATCTGCTGTTCGCGCAAGGGAGCGGCGGAAACGCCGTCGTTGTGCGCGGCGGCGGCAGTGGTCGCGCCGTCGTGGACCTGAAGATTGCCGAGATCGGCCAGCGACTGGCGGTTGTCGTCGATCATGCTTCACCCGTGGCGTTGTTCGTGGTGCCGCCGTCGGCGGCGGGGGTGGCGGCGGCGGTCGAGCCGGTCCGGCCAATGGTGTTCTTCAGGTTCATGCCCGCGATGTCGAGGACCTCGGGCGACTGGGCGACGTGCGGATGCTCGGTGCCCTTGAAAATCCGCAGGTTACTCATCTGCTGGCGACCGAGCGGACCGCGCGGAACCATCCGCTCGACGGCCTTTTCGAGGACGCGCTCGGGGAAGCGCCCGCCGAGGATCTTGTCGGCGGTGATTTCCTTGATGCCGCCGATATAGCCGGTGTGGCGGTAATAGATCTTCTTCTTCGCCTTGTTGCCCGTGAAGCGGACCTTTTCGGCGTTGATGACGATGATGTTGTCGCCGCAGTCGACGTGCGGAGTGAAGCTCGCCTTGTGCTTGCCGCGCAGGCGGTTGGCGATCAGCGACGCGAGCCGCCCGACGACGAGGCCGTCAGCGTCGATGAGGAGCCATTTCTTTACGACGTCGGCGGGCTTGACCGACTCTGTCATGCGCGAAAGCATTGGGAGTGTCCGATTTCAGGTTGAAGCGCGCCTATCGACGATTGGGCCGCGCAACGCAAGCAAAATGGGCACTTTGGCCGGTGGTATCAGGATACCGCCGTCTCGGCATGGGCCTGGAGATGGCCGAGCAAGGTGACCTCGAGCGCGCGCGAATGTGTCGCTTCGAGGACGACGCCGGGGGCGAACCCGGCGACGCGCGCCTCCTCCCACCGTCCGGCGCACAGGCACCAGCGGTCGCCGGGGGTTAAGCCGGGGAAGTTATATTCGGGGCGCGGCGTCGACAGGTCGTTACCTGCGGCTTTGCTGAAGGCGAGAAATTCCTCGGTGACGACGGCGCAGACGACATGGGAGCCGCGATCGGCGGCGTCGGTGTCGCAACAGCCGTCGCGCTTCCACCCCGTTAGCGGATCGGTCGAGCAGGTTTGAAGTGCGGTGCCGAGGACGTTTGTCGCGGTCATTTGAGGTGAGGTCATTGTCGCGCCCAGTGCGCGGTCCACACCGTCGTCGCGAGCAGCAGTGCGGCGCACGCCTGATGCGCGGCGGCGAGCGCGATCGGCACGCCGTGGATTATGGTGAGGACGCCGAGGGTGAACTGGAGAACGATCAGGCTGGCAAGCGCCGCGCTGCGCCTGCCTGCCCCGGCGCGGAAGGTGACAAAGGCGACCCCCAGCGCGGCGGCGGCGACGGTATAGGCGAGCGTGCGGTGGACGAACTGGACCGAAACCGGATCGGCGATGAGGCTCTGTAGAGGTGGCACCCAGCGCCCGAGCATCAGCGGCCAGGTGTCGGCGGCATGGCCTGCGCGCAGTCCGGCGGTGAAGGCGCCCCAGACGATCTGGACGGTGAGGAGGGCAAAGAAGGGGACGATCCACGCGGTGGGGCGCGGCCCCGATGCGGTCCGCTGCTCGGCACCGGCGCGGACCGCTCGGAGGTCGAGTGCGGTCCAGATACACCCCGACATTAACACCAGCGCGTTGACGAGGTGGGTCGCCAGCCGCTCTGGGGCAACGGCGGGAAGCTGGTCGAGGCCGCTAGCAACCATCCACCAGCCGATCGCTCCCTGAAGCCCGCCAAGGGCGAGGAGCGCCGCTAGCCGCCAGCCAAACCCGCGCGGGACCCAGCGCAGCAGGGCGAACGCCGCCAATGGCACGGCAAAGACCGTCCCAATCGACATCCCGAGCAATCGGTGGAGCCATTCCCAGAAGAAAATGCCCTTGAACGCGGCCAGATCCATGCTCGCGTTGACCAGCCGTCCCTGGGGACTGGCGCGGTAGTCGGCAAAGACGTGGTTCCAGTCGGCGGCGTTGAGCGGCGGGACCATCCCCCCGACCGGGTTCCACTTGACGATCGACAGCCCCGATTCGGTCAGCCGGGTGATGCCGCCGACGACGACCATCGCGAAGACAAGGCCAGCAACGGCGAACAGCCACGCGGCAACGGCCCGTGGCCGCGCGCGGACGGCGGATGTGGTCGCAGGGACCGGGGAGGCGAGGGCGGCGGTGGCCATGCCCTATATATGCCCGCACGCACCGACCGCGCCAAGCGGACGCTGCGTCGCGGGGGTCCGCGCTTATGTCCGCCGGAGCAGGCGCTCGACCGCTGCATGGCTGGCGTCGCGGTCGGTCTGATTCTCGTCGCACTCCTTCTCGAGCGCGGAGAGGATCACGCGTAGCTGTTTTCGGTCAGATGTTCGATGTCGATGAAGGCGTCGCGCGCGCCGTCGATCGTTCGGGTGATCTCGTCGAGCTTGGCCTGAATCGCGGCGGCGTCGCGGTTCTGCGAGTCCTGAATGAGGGAGACGATGAGGAAAGTGATGATCGTCGTGCTGGTGTTGATGACGAGCTGCCACGTATCCGAATAATGGAACAGCGGTCCCGACAGCGCCCAGATGACCACCGTGCTTACGGCAAGGATGAAGGCGAGCGGGTTGCCGACGAAGCCGGCGATGGCGTTGGCGGCGGCGGTTAAGATACGGTCCATTGCTGTCTCCTGCGGCGATGGCCACGCTGGTATGGAACTGTCCCGCCGTAGCCTATGCTTGGTGTGTTGCAACCGTGCATCGCCGCCGCGGAACCGCCAGTGCGGCCTCGGCGCAGGTTCGACAAGGCGCGCCGATCGCGCTAACCGAAACCTTACGCCCGATCACCACAGGTGCACATCATCGTGAGCCAACGCCCGATTACTCCTTTGCTCGACACGGTCGACGTTCCCGCCGACCTCCGCCGTCTCCCCGCGAGCGACCTTCGCCAGTTTGCCGACGAACTTCGCTCCGAACTCGTCGATGCCGTCAGCGTGACCGGCGGCCATCTTGGCGCGGGCCTCGGCGTCGTCGAACTGACCGTCGCGCTCCACTATGTCTTCGACACGCCGACCGACACGCTGATCTGGGACGTCGGCCACCAGGCGTATCCGCACAAGATTCTGACCGGGCGCCGCGATCGCATCCGCACGCTGCGGGCGCCGAAGGGCCTGTCGGGCTTCACCAAGCGGACCGAGAGCGAGTATGACCCGTTCGGTGCGGCGCATTCGTCGACATCGATTTCGGCGGCGATTGGCTTTGCTGTCGCCAACAAGCTCGCCGGACGCCCGGGCAAGGGCATCGCCGTAATCGGCGACGGCGCGATGAGCGCGGGCATGGCGTATGAGGCAATGAACAACGCCGAGGCCGCCGGCAACCGTCTCGTCGTCATCCTCAACGACAACGACATGTCGATCGCCCCGCCGGTCGGCGCGCTGTCGGCGTATCTTGCGCGCATCTATTCGTCGCGCCCGTTCCTTGAGCTTCGCGACCTCGCCAAGCTGCTCGCCAAGCGCACCATGGGCCCGAATATGCAGCGCACCGCCAAGCGCGCCGAGGAATATGTTCGGACGCTCGCCAGCGGCGGGTCGCTGTTCGAGGAGCTTGGCTTTTATTATGTCGGGCCGATCGACGGGCACAACCTCGACCATTTGATTCCCGTCCTCGAGAACGTCCGCGACGCCGCCGAGGGGCCGATCCTCGTCCATGTCGTCACGCAAAAGGGCAAGGGCTATGCCCCCGCCGAGGCGGCGGCCGACAAATATCATGGCGTCCAGAAGTTCGACGTCATCACCGGCACGCAGGTCAAGGCCAAGCCCGGCGCCCCGCAGTATCAGAACGTCTTCGCCGCTCAGTTGATCGCCGAGGCGACCCACGACGACCGCATCGTCGCGATCACCGCCGCGATGCCGTCAGGGACCGGCCTCGACAAGTTTGCGGCGAAATTCCCCGACCGGACCTTCGACGTCGGCATCGCCGAACAGCACGCCGTGACCTTCGCCGCCGGCTTGGCCGCGCAGGGGATGCGCCCATTCGCGGCGATCTATTCGACCTTCCTTCAGCGCGCGTACGACCAGGTCGTCCACGATGTCGCGATCCAGAACCTGCCGGTCCGCTTCGCGATCGACCGCGCCGGGCTGGTCGGGGCCGACGGCGCGACCCACGCCGGATCGTTCGACGTGACGTATCTGGCGACGCTGCCCAACTTCATCGTCATGGCCCCGTCGGACGAGGCTGAATTGACCCACATGGTCCACACCATGGCACAACACGACAGCGGCCCGAGCGCGGTCCGCTATCCGCGTGGCGAAGGGACCGGCGTCGCCATCCCCGAAACGCCGATGACGCTCGAAATCGGCAAGGGGCGGATCGTCCGCGAGGGCAAGACCGTCGCCATCCTGTCGCTCGGCTGCCGCTTGGGTGAGGCGCTCGCCGCCGCCGACGACCTCGACGCGCGTGGGCTGTCGACGACGGTCGCCGATATGCGCTTCGCCAAGCCGCTCGACGAAGCACTGATCCGCCAACTCGCGGTCAGCCACGACGTGCTGGTGACAATCGAGGAGGGCGCGGTCGGCGGCTTCGGCGCACACGTGCTGACATATTGCAGCGACACCGGCCTGACCGACGGCGACCTCAAGATCCGCACGATGCGCCTGCCCGATGTCTTCCAGGACCAGGACGGCCCGGTCGCGCAATACGCAACGGCGGGCCTCGACGCGGCGCATATCGTGGAAAAGGTGCTGAGCGCGTTGCGGCACAACAGTGTGGGGGTGGTTGAGGGGGTTCGGGCTTAGGATGCGCTTTCGGAAGCCGCTCAAGATTACCAGTCGCACCTCGGCGGCCTCAAATTCATTCGTGCAGGCAATCATCCCGTCCTGCGAGCCGCCGGTCGGGCTGCGCGACGAGGCGCTCGCTGCGCTGGGAATGTGTTGGGACAATATCAGATGTGTCTATTGTGGCGGCGAGGCGAGCGATTGGGACCATCTACGCCCACTCGTTAAAAACGCACGCCCGACAGGCTATTTGCACGAAGTACGCAATCTCGTCCCGGCGTGTGGCCGTTGTAACCAATCTAAGAGTGGTCAGGACTGGCGGGCTTGGATGATGGGTGGAGCGAAAAACTCTCCGGCGTCACGTGGTATTCAGGACCTGGAGGAAAAAGCGGCCGCGCTCGATCGCTTCGCGGCTTGGGGTGATCACAGGCCCGTTGATCTTGCCACCTTGATCGAACCGCAGCTGTGGAATGGTTATTGGGCGCGGCTCAACGAGATCAAGCAGAAAATGCACGAAGCGCAGTCGATCGCCGAAACGATTCGTATCGCAATCGCCAAAGCGCCCTCTGAGATGGAGATAAATCTCAGCTCCGCCCAGATTCTACCATGACGAACCGCTCCAGCACATCCGCCACCCGCCGCTGCCACCCCGGCCCGGTCGCGCGAAAATAGGCGAGGACGTGCGGCGGCAGGCGCATTGTCACCGGCTGGCGCGCGCGGTCGCCGAGCGTGGGGCGGCCGATGGGGCGCATCCCGTCCTTGGTCAGGACTCCCGTCGCGGGGCGGATGACGACGCCGCCGACGGCGTGTTCGGCATAGGTGCCGAAATCGTCAGGGAGTTCGGGGGCGTCGTCGATATCGATCCACTCATCGCGGAGGATAGCGCTGCTCTCTGTCATTGGCCTTCCTCATCGAAATTATCCGCCGCCCATCGGCGGTCGGCGTCCACACGACAACGACCAGCCGCGCGCCTAGCCACCCTTTGGTGACGAAGCGCGCTTCCGGGTAGGCGAAGCGAACGTCCTCAGCCGTATCGTTCCGCCCCGCGAACACCTCCGCCGCGTCGGCGAAGTCGAGACTGCGTTCGCTGAGTGTCGTAGCGCGCTTGACCGCGTCGAACGTGATCCTCACCAACTTTATGTACGTATCATAAGTCGGTGCGTCAAGCGCTCACTGGGCGGGCGCAATGGCCAGCGCGCAGTCGCCGCCCGTCACGCCGCGACGCGCACCGGTAGCCGCCGCCGCGTCATCGCGCCGACGAGGCCGAAGCCGGCGAGCAGCAGCGCCCAGCTGGCCGGCTCGGGGACAGCGGCGGGCGGGGCAAAGCCGGGGCTGAACGAAATCTTGGCGTCGGCCGGGGCGGCATAGGCGGGGTCGAAGGTCACTGTCGGATCGGCGAAGGCATAGAAACTGCTGAACGAATTCACGGTGTGACCATTGGCGTGGAGGCGGAAGGTATAGAATTTGTTCAGCCGCAGTGAAAGAGCGCGGGTGCCGCCCGAGGTGTAGACGTTGCTGCAATAACCGGTGTTGTTGCAGGCATAGGCGTGGGCGAGGGTGGTGACGCCGACCAGATCGACATCGGCGAAGGCCGAATACGACCCGACGCCGTTCGCGCCCGAGTTGGCGGTGATCAGCACATCGGCAAAACCCACCTGCGAACTCAGGATGACGAACGAATAGGTCATGTAGACATCGGCGTTGATGGTCGTCCCCATCGCGCCGCTCGCCCCCGACTCATCGGCGCGCGACACGGGCGTCGCATACGCGCCTGCGCTGGCCGAGCCTTCAGCGAGACTGCTGTAAGAAACGACGCCGAGGGCGTTGGAATTGCTCGAATAACCGTTGATGAAGCTGATTCCGCGCGAGATGTAGGTCGCCGGGATCGTTCCGGTTACGCCGGCATTGGCAGGCGCAGCGAACCCCGCCGCAACGGCAGCGACTAAAAGATAATTGGCAGATGACATGATGCGAACCCCCGCAAAGCGAAGGGTGACGGCTAGGCCGACGGTGTCCGTGCAATAAGGTGCAACATCGCGCACGAACGGTGTGCAACCGGTGCACGGCGTGGTGCATGGTCGCTGTGTGTCGTCGGTTGTGCGGGTGTCGTCGGCGCGAAATTTGGCCGACGCCTGACCTAATACAGCCCCCCGCCGTGCACCGGCATCACCGTCTTCAGTTCCTTCATCGCCCACACCGAATTATGCCCGCCATCCTTGTGTTCGTTGAGGACGACCGCGACCTCGTAGAAGGTGTTGAGCCCCGGGTGGGCGATCG
>JAYTXW010000290.1:0-20470 GCA_043742745.1 Sphingomonadaceae bacterium | reverse complement strand
CGGAGCAGATCGGTGACCCCGGCTATTTCGAGGCCGACGACCCGTGGCGCTGGGCGTCGGTGACGAAGCAGGTCGTCGCGGTCGCGGTGATGCAGGCGGTCGACGCGGGCACGGTCGGCCTTGATACGCCGATCGCTACCTATGTCCCCGCGCTTAAGGTCGCCAACGCCGACACGGTGACGCTGCGCATGCTCCTCCAGCATACGAGCGGGCTGCCCAACGTCGAGGATGGGCCGGTCGACGCGCTCAAGGACAGCCTGATCCAGTACCGCCGCGACGCCGCCCCGCTGCCGCCGATCAGCCCGATCTGCCGCGGTCCGGCGAAGGCGGCTCCCGGCGCGCGGTTCCAATATAATAACTGCGACACCGAGATCGTTGGCGCGGTGCTCGAAGCAGTAACGCACCAGCCCCTCGGCGAACTTCTTCGCGCGTCGATCTTCGGACCGCTCGGCATGGCACAGACCGGCCTGATCGCCCCCGGCGAGCCGGCCGGGCACCCCGGTACGCTGGCCAACGGACGCCGCGACGACTTTATCGATGTCGGACGGTTCGGTGCCGCCGGTGCCCTCGCCGGTAGCCCGCGCGACCTCGCCCGGTTCGACCGCGCGCTGATCGCGGGCACGCTGCTCAAGCCCGCGAGCCGCGACGAGCTGTGGCGCGGCGACCCAAAGCTTGGTTACGCCGCGCTTGGCCAATGGGTTTATACCGTCGCGCTCAAGGGCTGCGCGATGCCGCAAAAGATCGTCGAGCGGCGCGGCGAGATCGGCGGGGTGCAGGTCCGCAACGTCATCGCCCCCGATCGCGGCCTCGCGCTGATCGTCTTCACCGACCGCCCGTTCGACTTCGCCGAGGCGTGGCAGGGCAAGGGCGGCAGCTTCGACCTGTTCTCGGCGGCCTTCTGCCCGGAGCCAAAGCTATGACCGTCCGCCTCGGCGTCAACATCGACCATGTCGCCACCATCCGCAACGCGCGCGGCGGCGACCACCCCGATCCCGTCCTCGCAGCGGTCGCCGCCGTAGCGGCGGGAGCCGACGGCATCACCGCCCACCTGCGTGAGGACCGGCGGCATATCCGCGACGACGACCTCCACCGGTTGATGGCGGCGCTGACCGTCCCGCTCAACCTTGAAATGGCGGCGACCGAGGAGATGCTCGCGATTGCCCTTGCCCACGCTCCCGCCGCCGTCTGCATCGTCCCGGAAAAGCGCGCCGAACGCACGACCGAGGGCGGCCTCGACGTTCTCGGCAACCAGCCGGGTTTGCGCCACTTCGTCGAGCGGTTGACCGCGCGCGGGTGCCGCGTCAGCCTGTTCATCGAGCCCGCCCCCGACCAGATCGCGGCGGCGGCAGCGATCGGCGCGGCGGTCGTCGAGCTCCACACCGGACGTTACGCTCATCTGACCGGCGAGGACGCCGTCGCCGCCGAGGTCGCCCGCCTGACGCGCGGCGCGGAACACGCTACCGCCGAGGGGCTGGAGGTCCATGCCGGCCACGGCCTGACGCTGGCCAACGTCGGGCAGGTGGCGGCAATTCCCCACGTCGCCGAACTCAACATCGGCCACTTCCTGATCGGCGAGGCGGTGTTCACCGGCCTTGAGCAGGCCATCCGCGCGATGCGCACGGCGATCGACACGGCGCGGTGCTGATTCTCGGCCTCGGCAACGACCTGACCAACATCGACCGGATCGCCGCGTCGATCGACCGCTTTGGCGACCGCTTCATCCGCCGCATCTTTACGCCGATCGAAATCGCCAAGGCCGAACGCCGCCCGATGACCCTCGCCGGGACCTACGCCAAGCGCTGGGCAGCAAAGGAGGCGTGCGCCAAGGCGCTCGGCACCGGCATCCGCGGCGGGGTTTTCTTCAGCGCAATGGGGGTCGTCAACCTCCCCTCCGGCCAGCCGACCCTCGCGCTGACCGGGGGAGCGGCGGAAAGGCTGGCGCAATTGACGCCACCGGGGCATAGCGCGGTAATACACCTGACCATTACCGACGATCATCCCTGGGCACAGGCGATCGTCCTGATCACGGCGAGACCGACATGAGCGAGACGGCAACCATGGCAAGCGCGAAGAAAAAGGTCGATTGGGCCGACGAGGTCCGGCAGCTGATCGTTCTCGTCCTCGCCGTGCTCGCGGTCCACAGCCTTGTCGCCAAGCCGTTCTTCATCCCCAGCGAATCGATGCTGCCGACGCTGCTGACCGGCGACCAGCTGATCGTGTCGAAATTCCCGTACGGCTATTCGTATCTGTCGCCGTCGCTCCGCATCCTACCCGCGATGGAAGGTCGCATCCTTGGTCGCCTGCCCGAGCGCGGCGACATCGTCGTCGTCAAGTCCCCGCGCGAGCACGACGACTGGATCAAGCGCGTCGTCGGCCTGCCCGGCGACACCGTCCAGATGAAGGACGGCGTCCTGATCCTCAACGGTGTCGCGGTCCCCAAGGTCCCCGAGACGCCCGCCGACATTACCGTCTCGGCGAACACCGACTGTGTCGGCCAATCCGCCCAGTACCGCGTCGAGCAGCCCGATGGCAGCGCGATCTGCCGCTATCCGCGCTTTCGTGAGACGCTGCCCAACGGCAAGACCTATGACGTCCTCGACCTCGGCGAGACGGCGCAGGACAATACGGCGCCGGTCATCGTTCCCGAAAACCGCCTGTTCCTGATGGGCGACAACCGCGACAATTCGGAGGACAGCCGCTTCCCGAGCTTTGTCGGCGGTCTCGACCTGCTGCCCGTGGAGAATGTCGTCGGGCGCGCCGAGTTCATCACCTATTCGGTCGACGGCTCGGCATCGTGGAACCCGCTGACGTGGCTGCGCGCGCTCCGTTCGCACCGTGCGTTCGTCTCGCTGCGCCCCGCGACCGTGCCCCAACCCGCCAGATGAGCGACGGCGGCGACGCCCCCGTTCCGCCGAGCCCCATCGACCTGTCGGCGCGTGCGCGCGGCGCGGTCACCGACGCCGTTGTCTGGCTGAGCCTCGCGGCGATGCTGCTGCTGGCGTGGCACGTCGCGTCATCGCTGCTCCTGATCCTCGCCGGCATCGTCTTTGCCGCCGGGTTACAGGGCGGTGAGCGGTTGCTCGGGCGCGTCTGGAACGTCCGCCGCAGCATTCGCCTCGGCGTCGTCATCCTGTTGTTCCTCGTCGCCGTCCTCGCCTTCCTGTTCTTCGCGGGCACCCAGATCGCGGCGCAGGCGGGGCAGCTTCAGGCGACGCTGGTCGCGCAGAGCGAACGGTTATCGGCGCTGGCGAAGGACTATGGCCTGAGCGGCGGTAATAGCGACCCCATCGCCGCGATGAAGGCGCAGATCGGCAATTCGGTGGGCAAGATCCTGACCGTCCTCGGCGGCGTCGCCGGAGTGGTCGGTAGTATCGTCCTCATCATCGTCTTCGGCATCTTCGTCGCCGCCGACCCGCGGCTGTACTAGCGCGGGATCGAGTGGCTGACCCCCGAACATCGCCGCGCGAGCACCAAGGCAACGCTTGACGAGATGGCGGGGATGCTCAGCCGCTGGGTCGGCGGCCGCCTCGTCCTGATGCTGTTCGAGGGGACGCTGATCTTCCTCGGGTTGAGCGCGGTCGGGACGCCGCTCGCCCTCCTCCTCGGTCTCCTTCAGGGTCTGCTCGCATTCATCCCCAACATCGGCGCGATCGTCGCCGGCGTGGTCATGATCGCCGTCGGTTTTTCGGCGGGGCCAACGATCGGGCTCGAGACGATCGCCGTCTACCTCGCCGTCCAGCTCGCCGACCAGGTCGTGAGCCCGCTGATCGAGAAGCGCGCGGTCGACCTCGCCCCGGCGATCGTGCTCGCGGCGCAGCTCATTTTCGGCGTCTTGTTCGGCATCATGGGGCTGATCCTCGCCGACCCGATCGTCGCCCTGATTAAGGTCGCCCTCGCGCCACGCAGCCTCGGTGCAGACCAGATTGCCGCTGCCGCCAAGCTGCCTTAGGTCGGCGCGGGCCACCACGGAGATAGTTGTGCGGATTGTCCAGATCGTCGCGAGTGTTCTGACGCTCGTCGCCACCGCCGCGACCGCGCAAACGGCGGGGTCATCGGCGAGCGCCCCGACGACCGAAACCGGCGCGACCGACAAGCCCAGCGCGACGGCGGCCCCCGCCGTCACGGAGCGCGCCGCCGCCCACGTCCAGGCGACGATCGTCGGGCAGGGCAACGCTGCCTTTCACGAGCCGTACGACGGACCCAACAGCCTGAATGGCGGCGGCGACCTGCGCGAGACGTTCGACCTGACCGGTTATATCGGCGTCAGCCCGTGGCGCGGCATGGAGCTATGGGCCAACCCCGAGATCGACCAGGGGTTCGGCCTGCGCAACACGCTCGGCGCGGCGGGCTTCCCGTCGGCCGAAGCGTATAAGGTCGGCAAGAAGGCTCCGTATTTTCGCCTCCAGCGCTTGTTCCTGCGCCAGACGATCGATCTTGGCGGTGAGAGTGCCGACGTCAAGCCCGACCTCAACGTGCTGGGCGCGACCCACACCGCCGACCGGCTGACGATCACGATCGGCAAGTTTAGCGTCGGCGACATCTTCGACCAGAATAAATACGCGCATGATCCGCAGAACGACTTCCTCAACTGGACGGCGGTCGATCTTGGCACGTTCGACTATGCCGCCGATGCGTGGGGGTACACCTACGGCGGCGCGGTCGAGCTGGCGGTCGGCAAATGGACCGGGCGCTTTGGCCTGTTCGACCTGTCGACGGTACCAAACAGCGTGACACTCGAAACCGGCTTCCGCCAGTATCAGGTCGTCGGCGAGGTCGAGCGACGGGTGACGATCCATGGTCACCCCGGCGCGATCCGGCTCACCGGCTGGCTGAGCCACGGCAATTTCGCGCGTCTTGACGATGCCGTCGCCTTCGCCGCCGCCCACGGCGGGCCGCCCGATCCGACCCCGGTCCGCGCGTTTCGTAACCGGAGCGGCATCGGCATCGACGCCGAGCAGGAAGTTTCAGACACCGTCGGCGTCTTCCTCCGCGCCGGGTTAGGCGACGGGTCGAGCGAGGCGGTCGAGTTCACCGATATCGACCGCAGCGTTTCCGGCGGCGTCTCGGTCACCGGCGCGAAATGGGGGCGCAAGGATGACCGCGCCGCACTGGCGGTGATCGTCAACGACATTTCGGCGGCACGGCGGCGCTATCTCGCGGCGGGCGGGCTCGGCATCCTTGTCGGCGACGGGCGCTTGCCGCACCCCGGCCCCGAATTCATCGCCGAAACCTATTACGACCTCGCGCTCGTCCGGGGCATCAGCCTGGCCGCCGACGCGCAGCTGATCGTCAACCCGGCGTATAACCGCGACCGGGGGCCGGTCCCGGTATTCGGGGTCCGCGCACACGCGCAATTCTGAGTGAGGGGCGCTTTGAGAGCCACTCTCGCCGCGGGCGACTACCGTCCGGCGATGCTCAGCAGTTCGATCTCGAACACCAGCACAGCGTTTGGCGGGATAACACCGCCCGCGCCCCTCGCGCCGTAGCCGAGTTCGGGGGGAATGGTGAAGCGGTACTTCGATCCCGTCGGCATCAACGCGACGCCCTCGGTCCAGCCGGGAATGACCTGACCGAGCGGGAAGGTCGCCGGCTGCCCGCGCGCGACCGACGAATCGAACACCGTCCCGTCGAGCAGCGTACCGACATAATGGACCGTGACCGAATCGGCGGCGGTCGGCTTGGCCCCCGTCCCCTCGGTCAGGATTTCATACTGCAGGCCGGAAGCTGTCGTGTGCACGCCGGGTTTGTCCTTATGCCCAGAAAGATAAGCCAGACCCGACGCAGCCGAGTCAGCCGACTGGCCAGCGCCGGGAGACGCCTTGGTGGCGATAATCGCGCGCGTTCCCGACCAGACGAGGACGGCAACGAGCGCGAGAAGGATGGCGGCAAAACCGATCCATTTGCCCGCCGCATTCGCCGGGCCGGTCGCCATGGGTTATTTCGCGCCGTCGCGCTCGGCGCGCTTGCGCTCGAGCTTGCGGGCACGGCGGATGGCGGCGGCCTTTTCGCGCGCGCGCTTCTCACTCGGCTTCTCGTAATGACGACGCAGTTTCATCTCGCGGTAGACGCCCTCACGCTGGAGCTTCTTCTTGAGGGCACGCAACGCCTGGTCGACGTTGTTGTCACGGACGATAATCTGCAAAGCCGGTCGCTCCATTCACGCAGGCAGCCTCAGCATGGCCACTGCTTGTCATAGGGTTGAGCCGCCAGACAGGGCATCTACCCGGCGCAAGGCGGTGTCACTAGCAGAGGGCGGGCGGGGCGGCAAGCGCGCGCGGCCGATGCCCGTGAGAAGCGCCTGTCCTACACAGAAAAGCCTGTCCTACACACGGCCATCCGGCGTATTGTTGCCCCGCCGAGTCGCCACCGGGCGACGGACGCGGCATTTCTCATTGTGAGCACGGACCGACGATCCGGCGGTCGAAGCGCGCGTCCTTCGGGGGAAAAGAAAAAGAAATTTTCTTCGCGGGCGTGACGTTACCGTGACCTTCGCGGCGCGCTGAGGGGACAAGGCGGTGAATTTGATGCTCCACCGTGTAATGTGTGTGTGATGTTTCGCCCGTCGCGAAGGTCGTGAATCGAGAAACACCGTCGTCGGCGTGACCTTCGGTTCGCGTTGGCGATTTGCGTTGGCGATTTGCGTGGGCGATTCGCGTTGGCGATTCGCGTTGGCGATTTGCGTGGGCGACGGCTTAGGGCCCGACCGCCCCCCATACCCGCACTGCCTGCACCGTCGCCGCGACATCGTGGACCCGGACGATCTGGACCCCGTGCGCGACCCCGTGGAGCGCGAGCGCGAGACTGCCGCCCAGCCGCTCGCCGACCGGGGCGTCGTCCCCCGCCAGCCGGGCGATCAGCGCCTTGCGACTCGCCCCGAGCAACAGCGGCACGCCGAGGCCATGGAACGTCGCCACTCCTCGCAGCAGTGCAGTGTTGTGGTTGGCGGTCTTGCCAAAGCCGATGCCGGGGTCGGCGACGATCCGGTCACGCGCAATCCCGGCAGCAACGCAGACGGCGATCCGGGCGTCGAGCCAGTCGAACACATCGGCGACGACGTCGGCGTAGGTCGGCGCGACCTGCATCGTCGCTGGCACCCCTTGCGCGTGCATCAGCACCACCGGGCACCCGCGCGCGGCAACCAACGCGAGCGCGGCGGGGTCGAACGTGAGGGCGGAGACGTCGTTGACGAGGGCGGCTCCGGCGTCGAGCGCGGCGGCCATGACGACAGCCTTGCGCGTGTCGATCGAGACCGGGAGGCCAGCAAGGCGCTGCACCACCGGCATCACGCGCACCAGCTCGTCGTCGACCGCTACATCGGCTGCTCCCGGGCGGGTCGATTCGCCGCCGATGTCGACGATGCTCGCGCCGCCCGCGATCATCACCTGCGCCGCGACGACGGGATCGCCGCCGCCGGGACGCAGAGCGCCGTCGCTGAAACTGTCAGGCGTGACGTTGACGATGCCCATGACGTGCGGACGGTCGAACGCCATCCCGGCGACGCATGAGCGGGGCGCGACAAGGGCGTCGCTCAGGCGGGATATGCGCTTGCGACTCGCTTCAGGCAGGGCAGCGATGGCGGCGTGGACTTCGCCGAGGGCAACAACCCGCGCGACGCCGTCGACGGTCAGCCGGATCGCTGAGAAGCGAAGCCAGCCGCCGGCAAGCTGCTCACCGTCGCCAAAGCGCGCGGGCGCGACGTGGACGCGGGGGGTGGCGGTCAGGACCCGGCAAGCTCGGCTGGCAGCGCGGCGACGGCGGCGATGGCGCGCTCGGTCGATCCGACCGCCGCCGTGACGACGCGGTCGACTGCTGTCGCGGCATGGCCATAGATGAAGCCAAACACCGGGTATTCGGTCCGCCCGAGGTCGGCGAGCGGGGCGTACCACACGCGGACCCGGCTCCAGTCCCCTGCGACCGAGGTGTCAACGACGGTGACGTTGGTCTCAACCTGGCCGCGATGGCCCGCGATCAGCGACCAGTTGGCGTGGGTCACCTTGATCTCACGCGGCGACACGATCTCGCTGACGGTGGCGACATGGCCGACGCGCATATGGGCAAATGGCTTGAACACCATGACGCCGCCGACGCGGGGCACAAAACCCTGCTCGTAGCGCCCCACGGCGGCGTGCCACCACGTCGCGGCATCACCGAAGATCTGGATGCCCGAAACGACGCGGGCAAAGGTGACGCACTGCCACCCGCCCGACGTCTGCGCGACAACCGGCGCAGACATGGCGAGCGCCAGCAGCATCGTCGCGGCAAGTTTCAACACCCGTCCGGCCATCGCCAATCCCCCCGTCCCTGATTGGAGACTGACGATCAAAACGACAGCGGCAAAGCGCCAAGCGGCGAGGCGAGATTGACGCGGGATGAACGGAGCGGCGCCTAACGCCGTGCCTCGCAAAAGGTTCCACCCGTCGCTACCAGCGCGTCAGCCGGGGGAGGGCGAGGCGGGCGATGCCCATTACGATAATGATCGCGGCGGCGAACCAGACGGCGATATAGAATGGGTCGTCATGTGGGCAATCTAGGGTGAAAACGACCCCGCCCCACGCCGCCGCCGCGACCCCCGCCGCCGTCGCCGCGCCGCCTGGATCGGTCGCAGCCCCGCGCCGCATCAGCAGTGCGAGCGCCGCGAGTGCCGGCAGCGCACAGCCGACGACGACGGCGATGCAGTCGAGCCCGTCGCGCCAGTCGAGGCGGGCAATAAGATGGGCCGAGCCGCCGCGGGCGGCGTCGACACCCCAGCCGACCGCGACGGCCACCGCCGCCGCGGCCGCCAGCGCCCGCAGCCCGTGCCGAGGCGACCGCGCTGGATCAAGCGCGGCGATCGCCGTAGTGGCACCGATGGCGGCGAGGACGAGCAGGCTCACCGCCTTCCACCAGAAGGCCATTTTGCCCATCGCCATTGGCATATCGGAGCGCATCCCGCGCAGCGCGAAATAGGCCGCGATCTCGGCCACCGCCAGCGCAGCTAAGGCCAGTCCATCGCGCGCCGCCGTGCGGTGACGGACCGGCGTCAACCCGGCGGCGAGCGCGTCGATCAGCGAATCGGTATTGTCAGCCATGATCGGGCACCGGCTCCGACCGAGTTTCGGGCAGCGCCGCGAGGCGGGCGGTCAGACGCGCGAGGCCGCGATGGATGTTAACCTTGACGAGGCTTGGCGACTGGCCGGTCGCGGCGGCTGCTTCCTCGATCGACAGCCCGTCGAGCTTGACCAGCCGGATCGCGGTCGCCTGCGGCGCCTTCAGCGTCGCTAATAGCGCCGTCAGGACCGACGCGCTCGTCACTGCCGTCTCGTGATCGCCGACGGCAATGACGTCGGGGAGGGCATCGGCAGCGGTCCGCTTCATCGCGCGCAGCCGGTCAATCCATTTGTACCGCGCGATCGCCGCGAGCCACGGGCCGAACGGGCGGGCGGGGTCGAACGTCGCCCGCTTCGTATGCACCGCGATCATCGCCTCTTGAACGACATCGTCGACATACGACGGCGGCAACCGGCGCGCATAGTAGCGGAGCAGCCAAGGACGGATCTCACCAAGCAGACGCCGATACGCCCCGCCGTGCCCGGTCTGCGCCGCGGCCATCAATGCGCCCCATTCGGCCGCTGCCACGCGCGTCTCCCGCTTCGCGCGCACGACGTTAGCGGACGACGGCAGCGGCACAAGGCGCGCGACCACAGCACGGTGCGGATTGATCACGCACGTCATTTCGTGCGGACGCTCGAAACAGTTACACCACGGCATGACCGTCCCCACGCCTTTTGCCAACGTCACCGCGGCGCTTGCGCTAACCGTCGCCTTGTTCGCCGCAATCGGCACGGTGATCGGCAGTTTCGTCGCCTTGGTCGCGCGGCGCTGGCCTGCGGGGCGCCCGATCGTGCTCGCACGGTCGGCGTGCGACGGTTGCGGCGCGGTGCTTGGTCCCATCGAATTGATCCCGGTGTTCAGCTTTGTGATCCAGCGCGGGCGGTGCCGCCGGTGCGGCGCAGCGATCGGCGTGCGCGAACCGGCAATTGAACTTGGCGCGGCGGCGATTGGCGCAGTCGCGGCGGTGCTGGTTCCGTGCCCAGCTGCTGTTGCGATCGCGGCCCTGGGGTGGACGCTCCTCCTCCTTGCGCTCCTCGACGCCGAACATTTCTGGCTGCCTGCGGCGCTGACATGGCCGCTCGCGTTCGCCGGTCTGGCGGCGACGGCGATGCTGCGGCCCGACGATCTGGCCGGCCATGCGATCGGCGCGATCGTCGGCTGGGGCTCGCTTGCTTTGGTCGCGGGCGCGTACCGAAAATTGCGCGGGCGCGTCGGGCTCGGCGGCGGCGACGCTGTGCTGTTCGCTGCGTCGGGGGCATGGCTCGGCTGGGCCGCGCTGCCGCTTGTGCTGGGCAGCGCGGCGGTCGCCGGGATTGTTGTCGCGCTGCTGCTGTGGGGGCGCGGTGTCACCGCGACGACCCGGTTGCCGTTCGGCGTGTTCCTCGCCGCCGCGACGTGGATCGTCGCGCTGGCGACGTTCAGCTAGGCGGCGACCCGATCCATCGCGCAATGGCAACGACGACGGGAAGCGCGCCGCGTCGCCGTTCGACCAGGCTAGTCAGCGTCACCGTCGTGGACCCCTGCCGCACCGTCGTTGTCACGGTAAAATGATCGCTGGTGTACCCTGCACCGGACGGCAGGCGGAGCCCCGTTGCGGCAAAATCGAGCGCGGTGAGTTTACCCGCATGGTCGCGGCGGTCGCCGAGCAGCCGCCCGCCGACGGGGTCGCCGACCAGCACCGCGAGGAGCGACGGCGCGGCCGCGTTGACATTGACCGGGGCGGTCCCGGGCAGCGCGGTTACCAGCGGGCGCAGCCGCGCCAGCGTCGCTTCGTCGATACCCGCGCGCGCCAGCTCGGCGACATCGCGTACCCGTCCGCGTTCGGCGATCGACGCGGCAATCCGCACCGCGATGTCGGGGGCGAGGCCGAGCGACGTTGTGATCGCCGCAAGCTGCGGCTCGCCCACTCCGACGGCGGCATTGACGTTGAACCGGGCCTGCGCGTCAGCGACCCGCAGCGCGAAAGTGCCGCCGTCGATCGGCGTCGGGCGTTGCTCGATCTTTGCCCACGCTTCGGTCCGGTCGTCGCTGTCGGGGCCGGTCGCAAGGTCGCGGCGCAGCGCGGCGATCGCCGTCAACTCGCCGCCGCGCGCGATCGCCAGCGCCGCATCGGCGTCGCGGAACATCTTCGCGCGGTCGATCGCTGGTCCCTCGGCTCCAAGCATCGCCATGACAATCGCGGCGGCGATCGCCACCATGGCCAGGACGTTGATGAGGATCATTCGTGGCTCACGGTGCGGTCGCCGCCGCTGCTGTCTGCCCCGCGACCACCGTTCCCGGCGGCAGCGGACGCACCGGCAGATCGACAATACGGCGCAGCCGCCCGTTGGGCGGTTGTCCGGCAAGATCGAGATCGACCGCGACTGCCGTCGGCCAGATTCGGGCCTCCGCCGGCGTCCTCGGCCATTGATCGCGCCACCCACCCGGTCGCGTATAGTATTGCCAGTGAACCCCGCCGACATGGTCGAGCAGTCTTTGCGGTCGCCCAGCAGCAACCCGTTCAAACCGGCCTTCCGTCAGCCGATACGCGACCCCGTCACCGCCTCCGGCGCGGTGACGGTCGAACGCTATTTCCGCTGCACTGCCAACCAGCGGCGCGTCCGATATCTCGGTCAGGTCGCGCGTCACCACCGCCATCGCGCGCTCGGCATCGGCGAGCCGGTCGAGACGGCCGGCGGTATGGCGCTCGGCGTCGAGAACGGTCGACACCAGCGCTGCTCCGGCCGCCGCGATGAGCGCGAACAGCGCAAGCGCGACGACGACCTCGATCAGCGTGAAGCCCGCCGACGCGCGGCCGATGCGCGCTACTCGGTGAGGCACATCAATACGGAAAGCGTTCCTCGGCGATCTTGCCATCCTTGATCGTGTACAGCGCGACTTCGTCCATCGCCATCCGCTGCCCCGATTCCTTGTTGGTAATGTCCATCCTGCAGCGGATTGCGATTTCGTTGCCGTTGACCTCAGGACCGCCGTAGTCGTGCCGTGCACCTCGTGGGCGCCGTACCACCACGCACTTTTGTCCATCGCGGCATCCTTACCCTCAACCCGCGTCATCGCGCCGTCCATCGCCTCGATCGAGACGACGTCGTCGGCCCAATATTTCTCGCCGAGATGAAAGTCGTCCGCTTTGGTCATGGCAACCATGACGAGGGAATGACAGGTGCGGCAGGCTCGGCTATTTGTCGGCGATGACCGAGATCACTCCGCAGATCGTCGCCGACCATGGCCTCACGCCGACCGAATATGACGAGGTCGTCACCAGCCTTGGGCGCGTCCCCAACCTGCTCGAACTCGGCATCTTCTCGGTGATGTGGTCCGAACACTGCAGCTATAAATCGAGCCGCCTCCACCTGAAGAAGCTGCCGACGACGGCGCCGTGGGTGATCTGCGGCCCCGGCGAGAACGCGGGCGTCATCGACATCGGCGACGGGGACGCGGCGATCTTCAAGATGGAGAGCCATAATCACCCAAGCTTCATCGAGCCGTATCAGGGCGCGGCGACCGGCGTCGGCGGCATCCTGCGCGACGTTTTCACCATGGGCGCGCGACCTGTCGCCAACCTCAACGCGCTGCGATTTGGGGCGATCGACGCACCGCGGATGAAGCACCTCATTAAGGGCGTCGTCGCGGGCATCGGTGGCTATGGCAACTGCGTCGGCGTCCCCACCGTTGGCGGCGAGACCAATTTCCACCCCGCATATAACGGGAACATCCTTGTCAACGCGATGACGGTCGGCGTCGCGCGGACCGACAAGATTTTCTATTCGGCCGCCGCCGGGGTCGGGAACAGCGTCGTGTATGTCGGGTCAAAGACCGGGCGTGACGGCATCCACGGCGCGACGATGGCGTCGGCTGAGTTCACCGAAGGCGACGAGGACAAGCGCCCGACGGTGCAGGTCGGCGACCCATTCACCGAGAAATTGCTGATCGAGGCGTGTCTCGAGCTGATGGCGTCGGACGCGATCGTCGCGATTCAGGACATGGGGGCGGCGGGGCTGACGTCGTCGAGCGTCGAGATGGCGTCGAAGGGCGGCGTCGGGCTCGAACTCGACATGAACGCGGTGCCAGTGCGCGAGACGCACATGACGCCGTACGAGATGATGCTCAGCGAGAGCCAGGAGCGGATGCTGATGGTCCTTAAGCCGGGGCGCGAATCGTTTGCGGAAAGCATCTTCGCCAAATGGGAACTCGACTTCGCTGTCATCGGGCGCGTCACCGATACCGAAGACCTCGTGCTGCGCTTCGACGGAGCAGTCGTCGCCGCCATCCCGCTTGGACCGCTCGCCGACAAGGCGCCGCTATATGACCGGCCATGGGTGGCGACGCCGCCGCGCGCTGCCCTGACCGATATCCCCGAATCGACCGACCTTGCCGCCGATCTGCTCAAGTTGATGGCGTGCCCCGACATCGCGTCGAAGCGGTGGATCTGGGAGCAGTACGACCACATGGTCGGAGCCGATACCGTGGCGCGTCCCGGTGGCGATGCCGCAGTCGTGCGTGTGCACGGGACACGCAAGGCGCTGGCGATGACGACCGACTGTAACCCCCGCTATTGTTTCGCCGATCCGGTCGAGGGCGGGCGGCAGGCGGTCGCGGAGGCGTGGCGCAACCTGATCGCGGTCGGCGCACGGCCGCTCGCGATCACCGACTGTATGAATTTCGGCAACCCCCAGCGGCCCGAAATCATGGGCCAGTTCGTCGGCTGTATCGAGGGCATTGCCGAGGCGTGCCGCGCGCTCGACTTCCCCGTCGTGAGCGGCAACGTCAGCCTGTACAACGAAACCGACGGCACCGGAATTTTGCCGACCCCGGCGATCGGCGGGGTCGGGCTGATCGCCGATTATGCCAAGGCGATGACGATGGGGTTCAAAGCTGCGGGCGAAGCGATCGTCTTGATCTGTCATTCCGACAGCCACGTTGGCCAGTCGCTTTGGCTGCGCGAAATTCACGGGCGCGAGGACGGGCCGCCGCCACGGGTCGATCTGGCCAAGGAGCGCGCAGCGGGAGACCTCGTCGCGGCGCTGATCGCTGACCGTGTCGTTACGGCGGTTCACGATGTGTCCGACGGCGGCGTGGCGGTGGCGATGGCCGAAATGGCGTTGGCTGGCGGCATCGGTTTCAACATGATCGTCGTGCCGCAGATTCCCAACCCCGGCGCAATCCTGTTCGGCGAGGATCAAGGCCGTTTCATCGTCACCGCTGCTGATGCTGCCGCGATTATCACCCGCGCCCGCGTCGCCGGCCTGACTGCCTTACCGATTGGTACGACTGGCGGCGACGCGATCGTCTTCGACGTAGCCGGTCACGGCGGCGTTCAGGCGCTCTCCCTCGCCGCCCTTCGTGCTGCACATGAAGACGCGTTTCCCGCAATGATGGCCACTGCCGCGTAAGTCGACGCTGACACTTTGCCGCCTGCGGCTCTGCCCGTCAGGCAATGCGCCGCCGCCAACGGGCCGCCGCAAACAACGCTGTCCCAGACCCCGCCTTCCGGGGTAAGCTGCACGAACGGCGTCGGCTTCCCTTTTTTCGTTCCAACTGGCAGACGAACCGGATGACCATGGTGGGTGGCGTTTCTACTTTCTGTGTGCCTCCAGTTCGTGACGGAACGGCAATAATGACCGCAATGCGCGCCGCATAAAGCCGCCGGGAGGCCCCATGATCGACGCCGAAACTGCCCTCCCGCCAACCGAGGCTGCGATGCCCGCCGACCCGCCGCCGTCGCATCGCACCGTCCTTGCGGGACGCGCCTTCAGCCTAGCCGAACACGGGTTGCTGATCGTCATCGCCGGGATGACGCTCCTTGCCGCCGCGACCGAGATCGTCCGCGTCGTGCAGGTGCAGGAGATCAACCTCGCCGACATCCTGTTGATGTTCCTCTACACCGAGGTCGTCGGCATGATTGGCGTCTTCTACACCGGCAAGGGCAGCACGTTCGTCTACCCAATCTTCATCGCCATCACCGCGCTCGCCCGGCTGATCGTGTTGCAGGGCAAGAACATGGCCCCCGAAAATATCGTCTTCGAAGCAAGCGCGATCCTGCTCCTTGCGATCGCCGCCGCCATCATCGTCCGATTGGGGAAACACGCATGATTTCGCTCTATACTACTTTCGTCCCCGCGTGCCGCCAGATGATCGACGCCGTCGGTGGCGTCCTGACCAAAAGCGAAGCGTTTGCAGCCGAGCGCGGGATCGACCCGGCAATGCTCGTCGACGCTCGCCTCATCCCCGACATGCTGCCGCTCGCCTATCAGGTTCAGTCGCTGATGACACACAGCACCCGCGCCCTCGACGGGGTCCGTGCGGGGAGCTTCTCGCCGCTTCGCGCCGCCTTCCCCGCGGACTTCGCCGCGATGCGCGCCCTGCTCGCCGAGACGGAGGCGACGCTGGCGGCGGTCGCTCCCGCCGAGGTCGACGCGCTGATTGGCGGCGACATGGCGTTTGTCATGGGCGAATACCGGGTGGCGTACACGGCAGAGGACTTCCTGCTGTCGTTCAGCCTACCCAACATCTATTTCCACGCGACCACCGCCTACGGCATCCTCCGTGCGGCAGGAGTTCCGTTGGGCAAGCGCGACTTTCTCGGACGCCCACGGATCAAGGGCTGACGGCTCACGCTAGATCCTGCGCCGCCTTCAGGACGGCGGCGGCGTGGCCGGGAACCTTAACCTTGTGCCAGACGCCCGCGATCCGCCCGTCGCGGTCAATCAGGAAGGTCGCGCGGTCGATCCCCATGTATTTCTTGCCGTACATGCTCTTTTCAACCCACGCGCCATAGGCCTCGATGACCGCACCGTCGGGGTCGCTGCCAAGGTCGACGCCGAGGCTGTGCTTTGCCCGAAACTTGGCGTGGGCAGCGACCGAGTCCTTAGACACGCCGATGACGGTTGTGTCGGCAGCGGCGAAGTCAGCTTTCAACGCGGTGAAAGCGATCGCCTCGGTCGTGCACCCCGGCGTGTCGTCGCGCGGGTAGAAGTACAGCACGACCATACGCCCCTTGAGTGTGGCGAGGCTGGCATTGCCGCCGCCGTCGGTCGGCAGATCGAAGGCGGGGGCAGTGTCACCAATGTTCATGCGTCAGTCTCCGGTTCCGAACACGTCGCTCCATGCCGCACGGACGACTGCCTTGGCGAGTCCGACTTCGCGCTCGGCGGCGGCCAGGTCCAGCGTCCCCGTCGCTTGCGCCAGCAGCGCAGCGACCGGTGCGGCGACCCGTCGCGGTAGCGGGCCGATCAGTCGGAGGACGGCGAGCACCCGCGTCAGGGTCAGATGGGCGGCCACCAGAGCGTTGGGGACGCGATCAGCAGCAGCGAAGTGGGCCAGCGCAGCGCCGAGGTCTGGGGGGAAGCTGGCGCGCTCGCGGAGCTGGAGGAAGTGGACGATGAACTCGACATCGACCAGCCCGCCGCGCGCGAGCTTGACGTCCCACACGCCGCCACCGGGCTTGGCGGCGGCGATATCGCGGCGCATCGCCAGTACGTCGCGACGCAGCGTCGCCGGATCGCGCGGGCGGGCCAAGACCGACGCGATGACCGCCTCGACCGCCCCCCGGTCGTCAGGGGCACCCGCGACCACGCGCGCGCGGCACAGCGCCATGTGTTCCCACGTCTCGGCTTCGTCAGCCTGATACCGCGCGAAGCTCGCAACCGACGCCGCGAGCAGCCCCTTCGCCCCCGCCGGACGCAGCCGCGTATCGACCTCGTACAGCGCGCCTGCCGCCGTCGCCACCGACAGCGCCGCTGTCAGCCGCGCGGCGGCGCGCTGGAACCATGTCGTCGCGCCGATCGGCTTCGCGCCGTCGGATAGTGCGTCGTGATCGCCGGTGAATAGATAGACGAGATCAAGGTCGCTCGCGTGCGTCAGCGCCCGCCCGCCGTAGCGCCCGAACGCGACAACGACGAGCCGCCCGCCGGGGACCGTGCCGTACGCCCGTGCGAGGTCGGCGGTGACGGCCGCCGCGAGCGCCGCCACCCCGGCATCGGCGACGTCGCTCAGGTCGACGCCGACGCCGAGCGGATCGCGCCCCTCAATCAGTTGGGCGCCGAGCTGAAACCTCTTATCGGCGGTCCAGAGCCGAACGCGGTCGAGCGTTCCCTCGAAACCGTCACCATCGCGCATCGTCGCGGCAAGATCGCCCGCGAGAACCACCGCTCCAGGCAGCGGTGCAAAACTGTCGGCAGCGAGCAGCGCGTCGAACAGCGCCGGTCGCCGCGCGAGCGCATCGGCAAGCACGGGCGCGACACCAAGAAGCCGTCCGAGCAACGGGAGAAGTTTAGGATTGGCGCGCAACAAGGCGAAAAACTGCACCCCCGCTGGTAGGTCGGCGAGAAACGAATCGAGCCGCGTCGCCGCATGGGCGGGATCGCTCGCCGTCGCCAGCACGCCGAGGAGATCGGGGAGGAGCGCCTCAAACGTCGCGCGCGCTTCGTCCGAACGCAGTGCCCGGTACCGGCCCGACCGCCACTTCGCGACCGTATCGACTAGCCCGGGCAGCTTTGCCGCAGTCAGCCACGTCTTCAGCGCAGCGGGCGCAGTAGGGACCCTCGGCACCGGCGCCGCTTCAGCGATCAAGCGGTCGTAGCGCGTCGCGACCGCTGCCGTCACCGCGCGCAGCTGCCGTTCGATCGCCCGCCAGTTGTCCGCACCGTCGAGCCGCGCCACCGCCGTCCGCGCCGCCGCCGTCGTCGGCACCGCGTGGGTCTGTGCGTCGGCCATCATCTGGACGCGGTGTTCGAGGGTACGGAGGAAACGATAGGCGTCGGCGAGGGCCCTTGCATCATCAGGGTCGATCCGGCCTGCCGCTGCCAGCGCCGCAAGCGCGTCAAGCGTCGCGGGCGCTCGCAGCGCAGGATCGCGTCCGCCCCACACAAGTTGGTGGATCTGGGCGAAAAATTCGACCTCGCGGATGCCGCCGCGCCCGCGCTTGAGGTCGAAACCGGGGCCGACCGCCTGGCCTCCGGCGAAATGATCGCGGATGCGCAGGCTGACCGCCTGGATATCGCGGATCGCGGTATAGTCGAGGCTGCGCCGCCAGACGAAGGGGCGGATCGCGGCAAGAAACGTCTCGCCGAGCGTCACGTCACCAGCACACGCCCGCGCACGGATGAACGCGGTCCGCTCCCACGTCTCGGCCTCCGACTGGTAATAATGCTCCGCCGCCGCAACCGACAGTGCGATCGGCGTCACCTCGCTCGACGGGCGCAGCCGCAGATCAACACGGAAGACATAGCCGCCGGTGGTGTCGGCCATCAGCGCGACGACGCGGCGGGCGATCCGGACGGCGGCGTCGGCGGGCTCCTCGCGCGGGCGGACGGGGATGACGGCGGGGTCGTAGAGCAGGATCAGGTCGACGTCGGACGAATAGTTGAGCTCGTGACTGCCGAGCTTGCCCAGCGCGATAGCCACAAAGCCGATGTTCGGCGCGCCGCGCTCAGCGAGGGCCGCAGCGATGCTCGCGTCGAGTGCGGCATCGGCGAAATCGGACAGCGCCGCCGTCACGTGTTCGAGTGGCCACGCCCCACTGAGGTCGGCGAGCGCAACGATCAGCGCCACGTCGGCTTTGGCCCCGCGCAACCGCTCAGCCACCGAAAGCGCGGGGTCGAACGCCATCGCGCCGGCGAGCGCAGCGTCAAAGCCAGCGGCCGCGATCCGGTCCAGCGTGGCCGCGCGGCGGCGGATCAACGCCTTGAGGTATGGCGCATTCGCCGCCGCACGGGCGGCAGCATCGGCAAGAGGGGCGGATAGGTCGGCCATGAAACGACAGTGCCGTGTCCATGCTGTCGGGGCCAGCCACCGCGTGTCGGGACTGCGCACATTCCTGCACGCAGCGGTCGTATAGCCTTGCTAAGTCGCGTGCAGTCTGGCGATGCTCGACGCGGCTACACCCGGCGATTAGGAGCCGATCCACCTGTCTCCCATCGTCGTTAGTTTATTGCTGGCCGCCGCATTGCTCCACGCGACGTGGAATGCGATTCTTCGTAGCGGTATAGACCGGCTCTGGTCGGTGACGATGATGTGCGTGATCGGCGCGCTTTTTGCTGTGCCGTTTGCGATCACGCTTGCCCCGCCCGCCGCGTCAAGCTGGCGCTACCTCGGCGCGTCGGCTCTCCTCCAGATTGGCTATTGCCTGTTTCTTGTTCGCGCCTATCGCGACGGCGAGCTCACCCATGTGTATCCGATCGCACGCGGCACTGCCCCGCTGCTCGTCACGGTCGGCGCGGCGCTTTTTGCTGGCGAGAGCGTCGGCACAGCCGGTGCGCTCGGCGTCGTTCTCATCTCGGGCGGCATCCTGACCCTTGGCTCCGGTCGCACCCGGCCCGACCGGCGATCGACCTTCGCCGCCGTCGCATCGGGATGTTTCATCGCCAGCTACATGGTAACGGACGGCGTCGGCGTGCGGTTTGCGGCGCACGCCGTCACCTATGCCGTGTGGCAGGCAGTGGTAGTGGGTGTCTTGATGCCGCTGGTTTTCCTCGGCATCCGTCGGCGGCTGCCCGCGCTGCCGCGCGGTCGATCGGGGGCAATGGTCGGGGTCGCTGCAATTCTCGGCGCGGTTGGCTACGGCGTGGCGATCTGGGCGATGAGCCGCGCGCCGATGGGTCGGGTTTCGGCGTTACGCGAAACGAGCATCCTGTTCGCCGCCGTCATCGGTGCAGTCGCCCTGCGCGAACCCGTCACGTTGCGCCGGATCATCGGGGGGGCGGCAATCGCCGCAGGTGCGATCTGTCTCGCCGTAAACGGGTGATAACGTGCAACACGAGATTCCACCGCGCTATCGCCGCCAGAGGACCGTCGCGAACGGCTGCGCAGGAAACCCCTACCCGCGCGCAAGCGTATCGACCTGCCCCATGATCTGGTTGAGTGGCGACACGCCGTGGGCGTCAGCATCGAGCCGCCGCGACGGAAGCAATCCTTCGGTCAGGATGATCTCGAGCGCAGCGCGCCCGCGCGCAACGCGGCTCTTGATCGTGCCGACGGCGCAGTTGCAGATCGACGCCGCTTCCTCATAGGCAAAGCCGCCCGCCCCGACGAGAATCAACGCCTCACGCTGCGCCCGCGGTAGCTGCAGCAGCCCGCGCTGGAGGTCGGACAGGTCAACCTGCCGGTCTTGCCCGGCTGGCATCGCCAGCAGGCGGTCGGCGGTAAAGTCGTCCCATTCACCCTTGAACCGCGCCCGCCGCATCTGGCTGAGGAACAGGTTCCGCAGTATGATGAAGGTCCACGCCCGCATATTGGTCCCCGCTTGGAAGCGGTCGCGCGCCGCCCAGGCCTTAAGCAACGTCTCCTGAACAAGGTCATCGGCAAGATCGCGACTGCCCGAGAGCGACCGCCCGAATGCGCGAAGATGCGGAATAACAACAGCTAACTGGGCTTTGAATTCCTT
>JAYTXW010000289.1:0-3734 GCA_043742745.1 Sphingomonadaceae bacterium | reverse complement strand
ACCTTTCCGACGCGGCTTCCTATATGGTTTCGCATGGACGCTGCGCTCTCCGCTCCCCTCCCCAAACCGCTGCTGGACTGGTTTGGCACCCGTGGCTGGGCGGTACGACGGCATCAGCTCGAAATGCTCGCGGCAGCGCGCGCCGGCGACCATGCGCTGCTGGTTGCGCCGACGGGATCGGGCAAGACGCTCGCCGGGTTCCTGCCAACCCTCGCCGAGCTGATCGAGCGCCCGACGGACGGGCTCCACACCGTCTATGTCTCGCCGCTGAAGGCGCTCGCGGTCGACGTTGCGCGTAATCTTACGACGCCCGTCGCCGAGATGGGGCTGAGCATCCGCGTCGAGACGCGAACCGGCGATACGCCGTCGGACCGCAAAGCACGGCAACGGGCAACCCCGCCGCAGATATTGCTGACGACGCCCGAATCGCTGTCGCTGTTGATCAGCTATCCCGACGCCGCGCGGATGCTCGGGGGGTTGCGGACAGTCATCGTCGACGAGGTCCATGCGTTTGCGACGACCAAGCGCGGCGATATCCTCAACCTCGCGATGAGCCGCCTTGCCGCACTCAGCCCCAGTCTGCGCCGTGTCGGGCTGAGCGCGACGATCGCTGACCCAGAAGCGTATCAGGGGTGGCTCGCCCCCGACGCCGACGCCGCGAGCGTCCGACTGGTGCGCGGCGATCCGGGGGCCGAGCCGGTCATCGACATCTTTGTCCCCGACGGGCGCATCCCGTGGTCGGGGCACAACGGACGCTATGCGGCGGGCGAGGTCATCAAGCTGATCGCGGCGCACAAGCTCACCATCGTCTTCGTCAACACCCGCGCGGTTGCCGAGCTGATCTTCCGCGACCTGTGGGCGATGAACGACGATGCGTTGCCAATCGGCATCCACCACGGCTCGCTGTCGGCCGAGGCGCGACGCAAGGTCGAAGGCGCAATGGCGAGCGGACGGCTCCGCGCGATCGTCGCCACCGCGAGCCTCGACCTCGGCATCGACTGGGGCGACGTCGACCTCGTCGTCCAGATGGGCGCGCCGAAGGGAAGTTCGCGCCTTTTGCAACGCATCGGTCGCGCCAATCACCGGATGGACGAGGCGAGCGAGGCAGTCGTCGTGCCGGGCAACCGTTTCGAATATCTCGAATCGCTCGCTGCGCGCGACGCAGTCGAGGCGCACGAGCTCGACGTCGACGCCTTCCGCCCCGGCGGCATCGACGTGCTCGCGCAGCACATCATGGCCTGCGCGTGTGCCGCACCGTTTGCCCCCGACGACCTGTACGCCGAAATCCGCACCGCGGCCCCTTACGCCGGGCTGCCGCGCGCCGAGTTTGACCGGACGTTGGCGTTCATCGAATCGGGTGGCTACGCGCTCAAGGCGTATGAGCGTTACAAGCGGCTGACGCGCGGCCCCGACGGGCTGTACCGCGTCAGCCATCCGCGGCTGGCGACACAGCATCGCCTCAACGCCGGGACGATCGTTGAGGCGGCGGCGCTGAACGTTGTCTTCGGGCGACGCGGACGCAGCTTCGGGCGGGTCGAGGAGTGGTTCGCCTCGCAACTGCGGATCGGCGACAGTTTCATGTTCGCGGGCCAGGTGCTCGAAGTAACCGGGTTCGAGGGGCCCGACATGTTCGTGCGGATGGGCAAGGGCGACCCGCGCGTCCCGACCTATGTCGGTGGGCGGATGCCGTTGTCGACCAACCTCGCGCGGCGGGTACGCGGGCTGTTCAACACGCCAGAACGCTGGGCCGGGATGCCCGCCGACGTCCACGAATGGCTCGATTACCAGCGGCTGCGGTCGGTGCTGCCAGGGATGGACGACCTGCTCGTCGAGACGTTTCCCGACGGCGGACGGCACTTTATGGTCGCGTACGGCTTTGAAGGGCGCAACGCCCACCAGACGCTCGGGATGCTGTTAACCCAGCGGATGGAGAAGGCCGGCCTCGCCCCGCTCGGCTTCGTCGGCAGCGATTATATGGTCGCGACGTGGAGCCTGAACCCCGTGACCGATCCCGCGCCGCTGTTCAGCCCGGACGTGTTCGAGGATGAGCTCGCGCAGTGGATCAGCGATTCGCCGTTCCTCCGCCGCTCGTTCCGCGAGGTTGCGGTCATCGCCGGGCTGATCGACCGCGTCCATCCGGGACAGCACAAGAGCGGCAAGCAGGTCACCTTCTCGTCCGACCTGATCTACGATGTACTGCGCCGCCATGAGCCCGACCATCTGTTGCTGACCGCCGCGTGGTCCGACGCGCGGAGCAAGATTACCGATATCGGGCGGCTAGCGGCGCTGCTCGAACGGTCGCAGACGCACCTTGTCCACCGCACCCTCGACCGCGTGTCGCCGCTGGCGGTGCCGGTACTGCTCGAGGTCGGCAAGGAGCGCGTGTTCGGGGCAGCCGACGACGCGCTGCTGGTCGAGGCGGACGCGCTGGCGCGGGAGGCGATGCGTCTCGACTGAAGATAAACAAGTAAGCGAAGTAAGCGCCCACGCTCGTCATCTTTTTTGCCACCCCAATTCCTACAACAGCTGCTCAACCGCCTGTCTTTTTTGCGAAAGCCGCCGCGCCGGTAGGCTTTGCCGAGGGTTGCGCCGCGCGCCGCCTTTCCGCATAGGCGACCGATGTCCGTTGCCCTTTCGTTCGCTGGCGAAACATTCGTCCCCCAGCCGTGCGGAGCTTTGTTCTGGCCGGCACAGGCGATGCTGCTGCTCGCCGACCTGCACCTCGAGAAGGCGAGCTTTTACGGTATTCATGGGCAGTTCCTGCCGCCGTACGACAGCGTCGATACGCTGACCTGCCTGATCGACGCCGTCGCGGCGACGGGGGCGACGCGGATCGTGTGCCTCGGCGACAGTTTCCACGACGTCGGCGGAGTCGACCGGCTCGCGGGGCCGGTGCGCGACACGCTGCGCCGCCTGACGCGCGACCTCGACTGGCTGTGGGTGACGGGCAATCACGACGACGATGCCGCCGCCGCCCTTGGCGGACGAGTCGTGGTCGCCGCTGCCGTTGCCGGAATCCTGCTGCGCCACGAGGCGGTTCCACGCGACCCCGCACCCGAGATTTCTGGCCATTTTCATCCCAAGCTGCGGCTGACCCTGCGCGGGCGGCGGGTCGTGCGGCGGTGCTTCGCGGTGACGCCGACGAAGCTCGTCCTGCCTGCCTATGGCGCGCTGACCGGCGGCCTCGACGTCGCCGATCCGGCGTTCGCGCGCGCCGTCGGCGGGCCGCTATCGGCGCTGGTCGCGACCAAGGACCGGTTACTGCGTTTCGCGGTCGCTGCATGAACTGAAAACAACGACGTGCGACGGTGGGGGAAGCAGCAGCCAGATATCGTTGAGGAAGCAGACGCCGGGTGTGTGGCAGCATGAGTGCCCGCGCCCGAGCGTTGGTTCCGGTCCGCGATGGACCTTTTCAGGAGGTCGACATGGAGATGCTTCTCACCCTTGCCGTCGCCAGCGCGGCGCTCGCCGGGGCCACCGCCGCCGATGCCGCCGACGGTTGTGGGCGCGGTGGTCACCGTGACCGTTACGGCCACTGCCGACCCAACGGCGTGATCGTGGCCCCCGCGCTGATCGTCGGCGGGTTTTATTCCAATCGCGGCTATTGGGATGGTCGCCGCTACTGGGAGCGCCGCGAGCGCTGGCATGGTAGCTGGCGGTATCGTTATACCAAGACTCTCTGATCAGAACCCATGCGCCCATGTCCGGGGTCCGATGGACATGATGCGCCACGG
>JAYTXW010000288.1:0-2032 GCA_043742745.1 Sphingomonadaceae bacterium | reverse complement strand
CGGCGGGAAGCTTCTGGACCGGCGCACTCGCCGCGTTCGTTGCGACGCCGTGCACGGGGCCGTTTATGGCGGCGGCGCTCGGCGCGGCGCTCGTCCTGCCGCCGGTCGCGGGGTTGCTTGTGTTCGCAGGGTTGGGCTTCGGTCTCGCGCTGCCTTTCCTCGCGATCGGGTTCGTTCCCGCGCTCCGCCGCCGCTTGCCCAAGCCCGGCGCGTGGATGGCGACCTTCCGCCACCTGCTGAGCATCCCGATGTTCGTCACCGCGCTGGGCTTGGCATGGTTGCTCGGGCGGCAGAACGGCGTTGGCGGCATGGCGATCGGCCTCGGCGGCGCGCTTGCGGCGGGGCTGGCGCTTTGGTGGCTCGGCGGACGGCAGCGCGCGTTTGCTTCGGGCTGGCTACCGCTGGTCGCTGGATTGGTCGCCGCTGTCGTCGCCGTCGCCGCGATCACGCCTGGCATTGCCGCCTCGCGCGGAGCGAGCGACACGACCGACGCACCAGCGGGCCTTTCCGCCGCGCCATTCAGCGAAGCGGCGCTGGCCAAGCTTCAGGCAAGCCACACCCCGGCGTTCGTCTATTTCACCGCCGACTGGTGCCTGACGTGCAAGGTAAACGAGCGCGGCGCCCTCAGTTCCCCCGCCGTCGCCGCCGCCTTCCGCGCGAAGGGCGTGCGCACGCTGATCGGTGACTGGACATCGAACGACCCGGTGCTTGGCCGTTTCATCCGTGCCCACAACCGCGCCGGGGTGCCGCTGTACTTATTCTATCATGCCGATGGGCGGGTCGAGACGCTGCCGCAGGTGCTCACGCCCGACGTGTTGACGCCGTTAGCTTAAGTCTTCGCCCGTGCCTCCGCCCCCGTAAACACCACCTCCGCCCCCGCCTTCACCGCGCTCGCCAGCTGCTCGACATCCCAGTTGGTCAGCCGCACGCAGCCATGCGACGCGCGCTTGCCGACCAGGCGCGGGTCGGGGGAGCCGTGGATGCCGTAGGTCGGCTTGGTCAGCGCGATCCAGGTCGTGCCGACCGGGTTATTCGGGCCGGCTTTGATCGTCAGCACCCCCTTGCCCGCGTCGCCGAAGGTCAATCGCTTGGGGTCGTAGGTGTAGGTCGCCTTGGTCGCGACGGTGCGGACCTTGTAGCTACCGTAGGGGGCAGGGCGTTCCTGGCTGCCGACCGTCGCCGGATAGACGGCGAGTAGCTTGCCATTGGCCGCGAACGCCTTGACCGCCTGCGCCGTCTTGTCGACCTCGATTTTGGTGACCGCACTGCCCAGCTTGGTTTTGCCGACGGCGGCGACGGTGATCTCGGTCCCGGCCTTGGTAAAGTCGACCCCCGGATTGAGCGCCTTGAGCAGGTCCTCGTCCATGTGGAAACGTTCGGCGAGCGCCTCGACCGGGCCGGAGAATGTCGGCGAATCGAGTTTGGCCAGTTCCGCCATGTCGGTCGGCAATTTCTCGACGAACGGACCGGCGACGTCGGCGGGAGCCAGCGTATAGCGGGTCACGGTTATTTCGGCGTCGGCCGCGACGAGCTTGTCGGTGATTGCGGCGGGCGTCGCGTCGACGGGAAGGCCATTCGCGGCGGCGTAGCTTGCCATCGCGAGCTTGAGGTTCGCCCCCGCCTTGCCGTCGATCACCCCGGGCGAAAAATGCGCACGGTCGAGCAGGATTTCCATGCGGATTAGCGCGCGTTGCGGCGCAGTGATGGTCGCGGGGATGACAATGGCCGGAGCGAGCGCGGGAGTCGCCGCCGCGGCTGCACTTGCGGGGGTCGCTGGCTTGACCGTTGGCACGGCGGCAACCGCGACTGCGGCCTTGTCCGGAACGGCGGCTCTCGGGGGCGCGGCGAGGGCGGCTTCACTCGACAACAGGGCGGCGAGCGTGACGGCGCGGAACATCGGCAAATCCCAATCGTGCTATAGTCGCCGCATTAAGGTTCCGGGAGTGCAATGGTTCCGCCGCTCATCTTCGCCGCCGCTCTTGGTGGATTGCCGCCGCTCAGCGCCTGCGTCACGCCCGCGCCGCGGGGGGCG
>JAYTXW010000287.1:0-2992 GCA_043742745.1 Sphingomonadaceae bacterium | reverse complement strand
TGGCCGACGATGATACTGGCTTGCGACGTTGTGGCCAAAGTCGCGGTCGATCTCCGTGCCGATCCCGGCGCGTACGTCGGGGCCTGAAGTCGCGATGTTGCCCTTCATTTTGCCGCAGCGCCCCGCCGTTACGCGCCTCCGGCAACACGACGGCGCGCCGAGCCCGAACGGTGGCCGGACGCAGCCGATGGCGGGGTTCGAAGATCAATATGTCGATATCGTCGGCTATATCGTCGGCATTACCGATGAAATCTGGCGCGACCGTGCGGTCGGGCGCATCTATGACACCTACGACGCGGGGTGCACGGTCTATTCCTCGTACGGCACCTTACGCTCGGTCGAAGAAGTCGTCGCGGCGACGATCGTGGCGCTCGACGGCTTTCCCGACGAAGAAACGGAACATTTGAACGTCGCGTGGAGCGGCGGCGACCGAATCGGTTTCTACACGTCGCACCTCGGCCAATCGGCGGCGACCAATCTTGGCACGACCGCTTATGGTCCGGCGACCGGCAGGCGCGTGTCGTCGCGCTTCTGCGCGGATTGCATCAGCCGCGCCAACCGGATCCACACTGAATGGCTGGTTCGCGACAACAGTGCGCTGGTGCAACAGCTCGGCCTCGACCTCCACGAAACCGCGCGCGCGATCGCCGCTGCGGCGCCACTCGACGTAGCCGTGGTCTCGGTACCCACACGGCTTGACGGGCAGGCGCCGCGCCGCTTCTATGATATGCCCAACGACACCCCCTCGGGCTGGGCGCAGCACCATTTTGGCCAGATCTGGAACGCGCGGCGGTTCGAACACGTCCCGTTTCACTATTCCAGGGATGCAGTGGCGCACTGGCCGGGCGGGCGCGAGGCGAACGGGCCGCGCGCGATCGGGGCGTTGATCATCGCTCTCCTCGCGAGCCTGCCCGACGCGACGGTCCGCGTCGAGAATGTGTGCTGGTCGGAGGAAAGCGACGGCGTCATTCTCGCCGTCCGCTGGCTGATGGAAGGGACGACGCGGCCCGGCGGACTGCTCGGCGCGATGCCCGGCGGAAAAGCCGTGTTCGTGATGGGGATGAGCCACATGCGCTTCGACGACGATTATGTCGTCGAGGAGTGGACGGTGTTCGACGAGGTCGGCGTCCTCGCCCAGGCGTACCGGCAGTGACGCGCTGGGATGATCAACCGCAGGTGCTGTCGCCGGTCGGGCGACCGCTCGCCGACGTTATTGCCGATGGGCCGCGGCGTCAGGACCTGCCGGGCTACGAGCCGGTCTATCGCGACTTCGTCGACTATATCATGCGCTGCACCCACCGGATCTGGGAGGAGAAAAACATCGGGCTGTGTCGCAGCCACTATGCCGACGATGTCGTCATGCACACCCTCGCCGGGCCGGCGACGGGGGCGGAGACGGTGGTTCAGGGCACGATCGGCGCGCTCGGCATGTCGAGCGACCGGCAGGTGATCGGGCAAGATGTCGTGTGGAGCGACGACGGCGACGGCATTCTCCACAGTTCACATCGCATCAATGGCCAGATGACGCACATGGGCGACGATGCGATGTTAGGCGCGGCCACATTTCGGGGGACAGGCGCCACAACGATCGCCGACTGCGCGTGTTGCGAGAACCGGATCGTCGAAGAATGGCTCGTGCGCGACAACTGGCGCGCCGTTGCACAAGTCGGCGGCGAACCGTGGGCGGTCGCGCAGGCGCAGGCGGAAGCCGACCTCGCGGGCGACCCGGCACGTCATGGGTGGCGGGCCGATGCTATTGCCGCCGTGCGCGGCGGCCGCGATGTCGCGATCGCCGATGGCCATCCGGCCGCGATTCCGGCGGCGATGCTGACGCGCGCCTTTCGCGACAGTCTGTTCGGCGACGCGGCGGCGGCCTTGTCGCCCGCCGCCGAAGTCCGCTGGCCGTCGATGCGCCGCGGGTTCGGGCGCGGTTTCTGGATCGGCTGCGTAACGCAGGTCCGCGCTGCGCTCCACGATGTCGCCTTAACGATCGATCATGTCGCCGCGTGCCCTCTGCCGCACGGTGATGTCGCGGTCGCGCTACGCTGGTCGCTCGTGGGTCTGCATGCCGGGCTGGGCGTGTGGGGTCCGGCGACGGGGCGTCACGTCTTGATCATGGCTATATCGCATTACCGATTGCGTGCGGGAGCAGTCATCGAGGATGTCACGGTGTTCGACGAACTGGCCGTTCTTCGCCAGATTGCGGGCGGCCTGACGCGGGAGTTGCAGGCATGAGCGCACTCGACGCGATGACCGCCGTCGCGATCGGGCAGGCCCCGCCGCAGCTGCTTGGGGCGTGCCGCCTCGAGGTTGGCGGTTTCGACGCCTTTGGGATCGAGGCGATCGGCGATGCCTTCCGCCGTGATCCTGTCGCGCTGTCAGGCGCAACGATGGTCGAGGATGTGACGCAATTTGCCGCGATCGTCGACGATCAGGCCGTCTTCGCCGATCTGTACGATGGCAATATCGGGCGGCTGTGGCGTGCTGGACGCCCTGCGCCGCACGCGCCCGAGCCGTTCGTCGCGGTGCCGTTCGATCCCGACTTGCGTCAGGCGCGCGGCGACGTGGAATTCGCCGCAAGCGATCACCCCGGCCTCGCGCAAGATGCCGCCGCGCTCGTTCGGACTGCCGGTTTGAAAATCCTTGCCCACGATCCGACCGCATGGCGATCACGGGCATTCTGCATCCGCGCATTCGGCACCACGACCCGGGGGGCCGCGCTGTTTGCGCTGTATCGGATGACCGGCGAGCGCATCCGTGCCAGCGGCTTTGGCTTCGCCGTCGCGATCTGGGACGACGACGGGGTTGCCATCGCGCTCGACATTGTACCGCTACCCGGCGACGCGCGGGTCCGGATCGCCGGGTGACCGCGCCGCCGCTGACCGCACGATTTAAGCTGTCCTACGGTCTCGGCAGCACCGCCGAAGCGCTCGTCCTCACTGCGACGACGAGTTTTCTGTTGCTGTTCTACAATCAGGTGCGTGGGTTACCT
>JAYTXW010000286.1:0-2705 GCA_043742745.1 Sphingomonadaceae bacterium | reverse complement strand
ACGACCGATGCGGCGCGGCTTCCCGCCGTTGTCGGCGGCGCTTCGGGTTTCATTTATTACGTCGCTGTCGCGGGGATCACCGGCGCAGAGTCGGGCGAGGCTGCCGACATTGCCGCCGCCGTCGCGCGGATCAAGGCGGCGACGCCGTTGCCGGTCGCGGTCGGTTTTGGCATTCGCACCCCGGCGCAGGCAGCGGCGATCGCGGCTCACGCCGATGCGGTCGTCGTTGGCTCGGCGATTGTGTCCTTGATCGGCGCAGCGGCTGAATTGCGCGCCAACGATCTGCCCGAACGGGTCGAGGCATTCGTCCGCAGCCTCGCCGGAGCGGTCCGCACGGCCCGGCAATCTCAAGCGAGCATTGCGGCATGAGTTGGCTGACGCGAATTCGCCCACGCTTGACCGCGATGCTGGCGCGGCGCGAGACGCCGGAAAATTTGTGGCGTAAGTGCGCCAAATGCAGCACGATGTTGTATATCAAGGACTTCGAGGAAAATCTTGGTGTCTGCCCGCGCTGCGGACACCACGAGCGGATCGACCCCACAATTCGCTTCCATCAGATTTTCGACGGCGATGCGTACAAGCGGCTGGATGTTCCGAAAGTCCCCGAGGACCCGCTTAAGTTTCGGGATCAAAAGCGCTATGTCGACCGACTGAAGACCGCGCGGACGACCACCGGCGAAGCCGAGGCGATGATCGTCGCGAGCGGCACGATCGGCGGCGAGGCGGCGGTCGTTGCCGTGCAGAACTTCGCCTTCATGGGCGGGTCGATGGGCCTTGGCGTCGGCGAGGCGTTCCTGTCGGGAGCGCTGGCGGCGGTCAAGGCGCGGTGTCCATTCATTGTTTTCACCGCCGCTGGGGGCGCGCGGATGCAGGAGGGCATTCTCAGCCTGATGCAGATGCCGCGAACGACGGTGGCGATTGCCGAACTGCGCGAGGCCGGTCTGCCGTACATCGTCGTTATGACCGACCCGACGACCGGCGGCGTCACCGCGAGCTATGCGATGCTCGGTGATATTCAGATTGCCGAGCCCGGTGCCCTGATCGGTTTCGCCGGCCAGCGGGTTATCGAACAGACCATCCGCGAGAAGCTGCCCGAGGGGTTTCAGCGCGCGGAATATCTGCTCGACCACGGGATGCTCGACATGGTCGTCCATCGCCGCGAGTTGAAGGCAACGCTGGCGCGGGTGATTGGCCTGTTGATGCGCCAGCGCGAGGCGGCGACGGCATAGGCGGATGGAGGCGGCGCGGTCGGATAATCCGGTGCTCGACGCGCTGCTCGCGGCGGCATTTCGCTTGCATCCGGCGACGATCGACCTCGGCCTCGACCGGCTCGAGCGCCTCCTCGGGCGGCTCGGCAATCCTCATCGTAAGCTGCCGCCAGTGTTTCATGTCGCGGGAACAAACGGCAAGGGGTCGACCGCTGCTTTTCTTCGCGCCGGACTCGAAGCGGCGGGGCGGCGCGTTCATGTCTACACGTCGCCGCACCTCGTGCGTTTCAACGAGCGAATCCGGCTAAATGGCAGTCTGATCGACGACGCTACTTTGATCACCACGCTGCGCGATGTTCTCGACGCCAACGGTACCGCGCCAATCACCTTTTTTGAATTGACGACTGCCGTCGCATTCGTCGTCTTTGCGCGCACCGAGGCGGAAGCCTGCGTTGTCGAGGTTGGTTTGGGCGGGCGCCTCGATGCGACCAATGTCGTTATGCCCGTCGTGACCGGTATCGCCGCCCTTGGTCTCGACCATCAGCAATGGCTGGGCGACTCGATTCTCGACATCGCGGGGGAAAAGGCCGGAATCGCCAAACGTGGAGTGCCGCTCGTCGTTTCGCGCTATCCCAAGGCGATTACTGCGCGCATTGCGGAGGTCGCCGGACTCGCCGGGGCACGGCTGTTGATCCGCGGCGATGACTGGGATGCGGCGCTGTACGAGGCTGCGCTTCATTTCCGTGACGCAACCGGCAAGGTCACACTGCCGCTGCCGCGGCTGGCGGGGACGCACCAACTCGACAATGCGGCGCTCGCGGTGGCGATGCTGCGCGCGCAAAGTGCTGTTGTCGTTCCCGATGCGGCGCTACGCGCGGCGATGGGTTGGGCCGAATGGCCGGCGCGGCTGCAGAAGCTCGACCATGGCCCGCTTGTTGGACGACTGCCGCCGGGAACCGACGTCTGGCTCGACGGCGGCCACAACCCATCGGCTGCGCGGGCCATCGCCGATGCGTTTCGTAGCCACGCCCTCGATGACCGCCCGTTTTATCTCGTCGTCGGCATGCTCGACACCAAGGATGCCGCCGGCTTTTTCAAGCCGTTTGCCGGTCGCGCGACCGCCGTATACGCCGTACCGTTTCCCGGCCATGCGACGCATCCCCCCGAAAGCCTCATCGCGTGCGCGCGTGACGTGGGGCTATCCGGCGTTGCCGCTACCGACGTGGCAGCCGCGTTCACTGCGATTGCCCATACTGCCGACGTGATGCGGCCACCGGTCGTTCTTGTGACGGGATCACTCCACCTCGCGGGTGTCGTTCTGGCGGCCAACGGTCAGCCGCCGACATAGGCGATCGCTGCGACCATATTGGCGCGAGCGACGATCTCGACGCGGTGCGTTGCGCCCGCTGACGCAGCGACGGTGCCCGACCCAAAACGCCAGCCGCCGGGGTCGGATGTCAGATCCCGGCCCATCGCCTTCAGGACCGCTTCGCGTGC
>JAYTXW010000285.1:0-6098 GCA_043742745.1 Sphingomonadaceae bacterium | reverse complement strand
TCAACAACCGAGGTCACCGGTCCACCTCCCCAAACACAATATCCAAACTACCCAGCACCGCCGGGGCGTCGGCCAGCATATGGCCCTTGCACAGGAAATCCATCGCCTGGAGGTGGCTGAAGCCCGTCGCGCGGATGTGACAGCGGTACGGTTTGTTGGTGCCGTCGGCGACCATGAAGATGCCGAATTCGCCCTTGGGGCTTTCGGTCGCGACATAGACTTCGCCGGCGGGGACGTGGAAGCCCTCGGTGTACAGCTTGAAGTGGTGGATCAGCGCCTCCATCGACCGCTTCATCTCGCCGCGACCCGGCGGCACGACCTTGCGGTCGAGGCTCGCGTGACGCCCGGCGGGCATCTGCGCGACGCACTGGTTGATGATGCGGATCGACTGGCGCATCTCCGCCATGCGGACCATGAAGCGGTCGTAGCAGTCGCCGTGGTGGCCGACGACGACATCGAACTCCATCCGGTCATAGACTTCGTACGGTTGGGCGCGGCGAAGGTCCCACGCGACGCCGCTCGCGCGCAGGCACGGGCCGCTGAACCCCCATGCGATCGCATCGGCCTTGCTGATGACGCCGATGTCGACGTTGCGCTGCTTGAAGATGCGGTTGTCGGCGACGAGCCCCTGAAAATCGTCGAGGTGCTTTTCGTACTGGTTCGCCCAGTCGCCGATGTCGCCGAGCAAGCCGTCGGGCAGATCCTGATGAACCCCGCCGGGGCGGAAGTACGCCGCGTGGAACCGCGCCCCCGACACGCGCTCATAGAAACCGAGCAACGCCTCGCGCTGTTCGAACAGCCACAGCATCGGCGTCCCCGCGCCGACGTCCATCGCGTGGCTCGTCGTGTTGAGAATGTGGTTGAGGATACGCGTGATCTCGGCGAACAGGACGCGGATATATTGCGCGCGCTCGGGCACCTCGATGCCCGCCAGCTTCTCGATCGCCAGCACATAGCTATGCTCCATGCACATCGGGCTGACGTAATCGAGGCGGTCCATGTACGGCAGCGCCTGGAGATACGTCTTCGCCTCGCACAGCTTCTCGGTGCCGCGATGGAGCAGGCCGATGTGCGGGTCGCACCGCTCGATGATCTCGCCGTCCAACTCCATCACCAGCCGCAGGACGCCGTGCGCGGCGGGGTGCTGCGGGCCAAAGTTGATCATGTAGTTGGCCGACGTCGCATCGGTCGGGTCGCGGTCGAGGAGGGGGGCGATGGTCGCGGGTTGCGGGGCCATGCTTGCGGCGCGCGGTAGTGGCGCAGCAGGGTTGGCAACGCCGTGATCGAGGGTCGATTGTTCAATCATGGCTCGTCCCTGCCGCCGCTCGCTTTACCGCCGTCATCCCGGCGCACGCCGGGACCCAAGGTTGTGGCACACCGGATGCTGCGCGCCTCGCCCGAACGTGGGTCCCGGCGTTCGCCGGGATGACAGCGTGAAATGGAAATCGCGTGCCCGGCTCACGCATCGGGCTTCGCCATACTTGTCGCCGCCGGGTGCGTGGCGTCGGCAGTCGTCACCGGCGCGACCTGCTTCGACCCTGCGCTCATCGGCGGCGGCGGCGTGGTCGCCTTCTCATCACCCGGCAGGACGTAATCGGTCCCCTCCCACGGCGACAGGAAATCAAAATCGCGGAAGTCCTGTGCGAGGCTGACCGGTTCGTAGACGACGCGCTTATGCTCCTCGCTGTAGCGCAGCTCGACATAACCGGTCAGCGGGAAGTCCTTGCGGAACGGGTGCCCCTGAAAGCCATAGTCGGTGAGGATGCGGCGCAGGTCGGGGTTGCCGTCGAAGCGGACACCGTAGCAGTCCCACACCTCGCGCTCGAACCAGCCGGCGACGGGGTACAGGCTCGTCAGCGACGGCACGGCGAGGACATCGTCGGTGTGGAGCTTGATGCGGATGCGGCGGTTCTTCGTCAGCGACAGCAGGTGGTAATTGACGTCGAAGCGGCACACGCGCGTCGGCCAGTCGGCCCCGCTGAGGTCCATCAGCTGGTCGTAGGCAAGGTCGGGACCGTCGCGCAGGCCGGTGACGACATCGACGATCGCGTCGCGGACGATCAGCACCGTCGTCTCGCCGCAATGCTCGGTGACGCCGAGGATCGCCGAGCCGAACAGCGCCTCGATCCGCGCGGCGACGCCGTCGTCGGGCTTGGTGGCGGGCCAGTGGCCGCTCACCGGTCGAAACTCCCCGTCCGGCGAATTTTCCGCTGCAGCGCGAGGATGCCGTACAGCAATGCCTCGGCGGTCGGGGGGCAGCCGGGGACGTAAATGTCGACCGGCACGATCCGATCGCAGCCGCGGACGACGCTGTAGCTGTAGTGATAATAGCCGCCGCCATTCGCGCAGCTGCCCATCGAGATGACGTAGCGCGGCTCGGGCATCTGGTCGTAAACGCGGCGCAGCGCGGGGGCCATCTTGTTGCACAGGGTGCCCGCGACGATCATCACGTCGGACTGGCGCGGGCTGGCGCGCGGGGCGAAGCCGAAGCGTTCGGCGTCGTATTTCGGCATCGACGTGTGCATCATCTCGACCGCGCAGCACGCGAGGCCGAAGGTCATCCACCACATGCTCCCCGTGCGCGCCCAGTTGAACAGGTCCTCGGTCGAGGTGACGAGGAAGCCCTTGTTACTCATCTCTGCGTTGACGTCGGTCAGGAAGCCGTCGCGCAACCCCTCGGGCACCGTCAGCGCGCCGACATTGCTGTCGCCGAGCACGCGCGCCTGCTGGTCTTCGGTCAGGAGGCCGCCGTGGGTCGCGGGGTCGAGCAGGTTCGTCATTCCCAATCCAGTGCGCCAACTTTCCACGCGTAGATAAGCCCGATCGCGAGTTCGCCAAGAAACTGCATCATTGCGCCCCACCCCGCGACCCCGGTCCAGTGGAGCGACACCGCCCATGGAAACAGATACGCCGCCTCCAGATCGAAGACGATGAACAGGATCGACACGAGGTAGAAGCGGACGTCGAACTGTGCGCGGCTGTCGGAAAACGCCGGGAAACCGCTTTCATATTCGGACAATTTGGCGGCGTCGGGCTGCGACGTGCCGGTCAACTTCGACACCAGCACCGGCGCGCCGACGAAGATCAGCGAGAAAGCGATGCCGACGCCGATGAACAGCAGAATCGGCAGATACTGGAACGCGATGTCGGGCATCGCGAGAGAGGCGGCGGGCATCGGCAGGCCTTTGCGGGTTTGGTCGCGGTTTAGGCGCGGGGGGCGGTGCGCGCAAGCATGGTGCGGTGCGGCATCGTCGGCAGAACGCGAGGCCGGAGGAGGTCCGCACCCCTGCGGTCCCAAGGTCGGCAGCGGGTCCGCGCGCGGCGTCGTTCGGGACCGCGACTATTTAACCGCTGTGGCAACGATGCGTGACAGGCGGGTGTGGATGCGGTCGTTACCGGCGACGATCTCGGCGCGCTCGATCATCCGCTCGCCGCCACGGAAATCGCTGACGAAGCCCCCGGCTTCGCGGACGAGGAGGATTCCGGCGGCGACGTCCCAATGGTGCAACCCGGCCTCCCAATAGCCTTCGAAGCGCCCCGCCGCGACCCACGCCAAGTCGAGCGCCGCCGCCCCGAACCGGCGGATTCCGGCGACCTCGGGAATGACCTTCGTCGCAATGTTTTCATATTGTTGCTGGTCGCCGTGGCCGTGGAACGGGATGCCAGTGGCGATCAGGCTGTCGGTCATTTCGCGCCTGCTCGACACGCGGAGCCGCCGGTCCTGAAGCCACGCCCCCTGCCCCTTCTCGGCCCAGAAACTCTCGTCGGTCAGCGGTTGATAGACCAGTCCGGCGACTACCTCACCGCGCACTTCAGCCGCGATCGAGATTGCGAAATGCGGGACGCCGTGGAGAAAGTTTGTTGTCCCATCAAGGGGATCGACGATCCAACGGTGGTCGGGATCAACCCCGACGGTCGCCCCACCCTCCTCGAGCAGCAGGCCCCAATCGGGCCGCGCGTGGGTCAGGATCTCGCAGATCGTCGCCTCCGCCTGCCGGTCGGCGTTCGAGACAAAGTCGGCGGGCCCCTTTTTCGACACCTGGAGTGCGTCGACTTCGTTGAAATCGCGGCGTAATCGCGGAGCCGCCTTGCGCGCGGCCTTGTCCATGACGGTAATAAGCGCGGAGCGAATGGGCATTATTCGGCCCGGCGGACATACTCGCGGGCGTAAACGTCGACGACGATCCTGGTGCCAACGCCGATGAACGGGGGAACCATGACCCGGACGCCGTTCTCGAGCCGTGCGGGCTTGTAGCTCGACGACGCCGTCTGGCCCTTCACGACGCCTTCGGTGTCGGCAATGACCGCCTCGATATGGTCGGGCAGCTGAACCGAAATCGCCTTCTCGTCATAGGTTTCCATCGTCACGTCCATGCCGTCGGTGAGGAAATCGGCGGCCTCCCCCAACAGATCGCGTGGTAACGACACCTGGTCGTAGGTAACCTTGTCCATGAACGTCAGGTCGTCGCCCTCGGCGAACAGGAACTGAAAATCCTTGGTATCGAGGCGGACCTTTTCAACGGTTTCCGCCGAACGGAAGCGCTCATTCGTCTTGCGTCCGTCGATCAAGTTTTTCAGCTCGACCTGCATATACGCCCCGCCCTTGCCCGGCTGGGTATGCTGGATCTTGACTGCGCGCCACAGCCCGGCCTGATATTCGAGGATATTGCCGGGCCGGATTTCGACGGCGTTGATTTTCATGCGGTTGGCTTCTGCGGAATGGGGAAGGCGCTTCCTAGCGCAAGGTCAGCGGCGTGCCAAGTTTGGCACCAGCACCGGGGCGAAACTCGCCACCCCCGCCGCCGCGCCGTCGGGGTGCGCCCACACGGCGTTGACCACGGCGATAAAGTCGGCCCCGGCGGCGATCAGCGGCGGGGCATTGGCGGGCGTAATGCCACCGATGGCGACGCATGGCAGTTGACTGAGCGTCGTCCACCAGCTTAGCAGCGGCGGCTCGGGGCGGTAGTGCGACGGCTTGGTCGTCGTCTCATAGAACGCACCGAACGCGACATAATCGGCCCCCGCCTCGCCCGCCTCCATTGCGAGGTGGCGGCTGTCGTGGCACGTCACGCCGATCTGAACGTCGGGACCAAGCAGCGCCCGCGCCGCGCGGACATCGCCGTCCGATTGGCCGAGATGGACCCCATCGGTACCCAGTTCCTTGGCCAAGTCCATGCGGTCGTTGAGGAGGAACGCGACGTCAAACTCGCGGCAGACCGGCATCAGCGCCTCGGCAGTCCGGCGGATATGGTCGTCGTCGACGCCCTTCAGCCTAAGCTGAAACGCCGCCACTGGCCCCGCGCCGAGCGCGGCGCGCAGCGTGTCGGCAAAGGTCGCGTCGACGTTCGGCGGCGAGACGACGTACAACTGGCACGCTGGGCGACGCTGCCGATCGAACCGCTCGCCGAAGCCAGGGTCGAGCGGGATCGAGTCTTCGTCGGCGTCGATCACGGTCAGTTGAGGTCGAGGGCGCGTCCCGCGTCCTCATGCCCCTGATAGATGCCGATGATCTTGTCGAGCATCGCCAGCGCCTCGGCGCGGGGGCGCTGGAATGTGTTGCGCCCGATGATCGAGCCGTTGCCGCCGCCGTCGCGGATGTCGCGCGCATCCTGATAGACCGCGTCGGCTCCCTTGGCTGCGCCGCCCGAAAAGACAACGATCCGCCGCCCGTTGAAGCACGCCTTGACGACATGGGCGACGCGCTTGGCCTGGGTCGACCAGTCGCCGCCCTCGTACGCTTTTTTCGCGTCCTTCTGCTCGATATGCGCGGTCGGCAGCTTGACCTTGATGATGTGCGCCCCCGCGAGCGCCGCCATGTGCGCGGCATAGGCGCCGACATCGAGCGCGAGTTCGCCCTCCTTGGTCAGCGTCCCGCCACGGGGGTAAGACCAGATGACGGTGGCGATACCGACCGACTTCGCCTCGGCACTCAGCTGCTGAATTTCTTCCATCAACTCAAAAATATCGTCGGAGCCGGGGTAGATGGTGAAGCCGATCGCCGCGCAGCCAAGCCGCAGCGCGTCGTCGACCGTCCCAGTCACCGCCTGATTAATCGACGTCGACCAACTGTTCGACGAATTGACCTTGAGAATCGTCGG
>JAYTXW010000284.1:0-3207 GCA_043742745.1 Sphingomonadaceae bacterium | reverse complement strand
TCGCGGTGTGCCAGCCAGCGGTCCCGGCCTTTGCCGCCGCCGCACTCATGAACCGCGCGAACGATCCCGCCACGCCGCTGACGCTGACGCTGATGGGCGGACCGATCGACACGCGCGAGGCCCCAACGTCGGTCGATGACCTCGCGACCCAGCGCCCCTATGCGTGGTTCGAGAACAGCGTCGTCGCGACGGTGCCGGCGATTTATCCGGGGTCGGGGCGCAAGGTTTATCCGGGCTTCCTCCAGCTTGCCGGGTTCCTGTCGATGAACCTCGCCAGCCACATGAAATCACATTGGGAGCTGTTCAAGCATCTCGTTTCGGGCGACGACGATTCGGCCGATGCGACCAAGGCATTCTACGAGGAATATCGCTCGGTCAGTGACATGACCGCCGAATTCTACCTCCAGACGATCGATGTCGTGTTCCAGCAGCAGCTGATCGCCAAGGGCGAGTTCATGCATCGCGGCGAACTTGTCGACGCCGCCGACATAACGCGGACGGCGTTGCTCGCGATCGAAGGCGAGCGCGACGACATCTCAGGGCTGGGCCAGACCAAGGTCGCGCTGACGCTGACGACGAAGCTGCCCGAGACGATGAAGCGTTATTACATGGCCGAGGGCGTCGGCCATTACGGTATTTTCAACGGACGCAAGTGGCGCGAGATCATCGCACCCGTCGTCGAGGATTTCATCCGCGCGAACGACCCGGCGCATAAGGTCCACGCGCCAGTGGTGCCTGCGCCGCACCATGTCGAGATGGTGGCGGGGGCGCTGTCGCCAGTGGCGCACGCTTAACGGAAGCAGCAGGCGGTCGGTGTGGCGGGCCTACCCCCGCACCCATCCCTGGGCCGTCAACCGTTCGATCGGGGCGAAGCGGGTCTTGTACGCCATTTGCGCGCGGCCATCGATCCAATAGCCGAGGTAGACATACGGCAGTCCCGCGCGTTGCGCCCGGACGATATGGTCGAGAATGATGAAGGTGCCGAGGCCGCGTCGCCGGACGGTTTCGTTGCCGTCGGCAGCAGCGGTTGGGCGGTCGTCGGGGGCGAAGAAGCTGTAGACGAGGCTGAGGCCATCGGTCTGTTTGTCGGTAACGCACGCGCCGACAAGACGTCCGCGCGGTCCCGGCTCGCGATATTCGACGACGATCGTGTCGACCGGACTTTGTTCGACCATGTCGGCGAAATCATGTTCGTTCATTGCCGCCATGCCGCCGGTGGCGTGGCGCGCGGTGAGGTAGCGGCGCATCAGGGCGAACTGCTCCTCGGTCGACCACGGGGCGCACGCGCTGACCTCAAGGTCGGCGTGCTGCGCGAGAAGACGCTTCTGGGATGTGCTGGGAACGAATTCAGCGACCGCAACGCGGACCGAGACGCACGCCGAGCAGCCATCGCAGCTCGGGCGGTAGACGACGTTCTGGCTGCGGCGGAAACCGATGCGACTGAGCGCCTCGGTCATCAGCCCGGCGTTCGATCCCTTGATCTCGGCGAACACCTTCCGTTCGAGCCGCCCCGGAATATACGGGCACGGCGCGGGGGCGGTGACGAAGAAACGCGGAAAGCGGAAACTCTGGTCGGTCACGCCTCTATATGCGGCACGGCGCGCGGGAACGGTAGCGGATTTCAGTCCAGCTCCACCGGGCGCACATCATAGCCGCCCGCGCGCAATGCCTCGACGAGGCGGTCGAGGTGATCGCGGTCGCGCGTCTCGCACTCGATCTCGGTGATGAGCCCCTTCGCCGGTAGCGTCGTGAAAATGCGCTGGTGGTAGATTTCGAGGATGTTGACCTGGAGCCGGTCGAAAATCCGCATGACCTCGAACAACTGACCGGGACGGTCCTTCAGCCGGATCCGCAGCCGAGCCAGCCGCCCCGAGCGCGCCAGATCGCGCAGCAGGACGTTCGCCAACAGCCGCGTGTCGATGTTGCCACCGCACAGGACCAGCCCGATCGTCCGCCCGCGGAACGTCTGCGGATTGGCGAGCACTGCCGCAAGTCCGGCCGCCCCGGCCCCCTCGACGACGGTCTTCTCGATCGTCAGCAGCAGCGACACCGCGCGTTCGAGGTCGCGCTCGCCGACGAGCAGGATGTCATCGACCAACGCCTTGACGACCTGATACGTTAGAACGCCCGGCGTCTGGACGGCGATGCCCTCGGCGAGCGTATCGCCGTCGCACTTCGCGACCTCGCCGTGGGTTTTCGCCCACATCGACGGGTAGAGTTCGGCCTGGACGCCGATGACCCGACACGCCGGGTTGATCGCCTTCGCCACCGTCGCCATGCCGCTGATCAGCCCGCCGCCGCCGATGGGGACAACGAGCGTGTCGACCCCGGGCACGTCGTCGAGCATCTCGATCGCGACGGTGCCCTGACCCGCCATGATCCGTGCGTCGTCGAACGGCGGGACGTACAACAGTCCGCGTTCGGCCGTCAGGCGGTGGGCGTGGGCGGCGGCGTCGTCGAACGTCTCGCCGTGGAGGATGACCGTCGCGCCGTGGCCCTCGGTCTGGCGTACCTTCACCGCCGGGGCGAAGCGCGGCATGACGATCGTCACCGGGATGCCCAACCGTTTGGCGTGATACGCCAGCCCCTGCGCGTGGTTGCCCGCCGACGCGGCGATGACGCCGCGCGCGCGTTGATCCGCGTCGAGGCTGAGCAGTTTGTTGAGGGCGCCGCGTTCCTTGTAGGCGGCGGTGAATTGCAGGTTCTCGAACTTGAGCCAGATCTCCGCTCCCGTCATTTCCGACAGCGTGCGGCTGTGCAGGAACGGCGTGCGAACGATCTGGCCCGCAATGGCGTCGCGCGCGGCAAGAACGTCGGCGTAGTCGATCGGCAGCCGATCCGGGCGTGCGGCAGTCGCGGCGGTATCGGGGGCGGCGGCGGGCGCGGTCATGGCGTGCGCTTAGCGGGCGGGGCGGCGGCGCGCAAACGACGACGACCGCGGGGTGAAGGTCACGCTAACGTCACGCCCGCGCGAAAAATTCTTTTTCTCATCCCCGCTCGTGTCGCGGCTGACGACGCGGCGGGGAAGGGCAGCAGCGATCATCAACTAGGGTCTATCACGTTCGCCATTGTGTAGGACAGCGCGATTATGGCGTGGTGGCGGATGGGGTGACGCCACCGCGCGGGCATGGCATCGTTGTTTTGCGCACTGGGGGACGCGATGACCAACCGGCTTTTCTACGGCGACAATCTCGACGTTCTGCGGCG
>JAYTXW010000283.1:0-6126 GCA_043742745.1 Sphingomonadaceae bacterium | reverse complement strand
CCTCGCCCCTTCATCTGGCGAGCCGATCCGGACAAAATCATCGCCGCAGTCAGGCGCGGGCACCAAACGTTAGAATCAATACACTAGCGGGTAGGTTTGCTCGCCTGTCACTGCCTGCCACACTGCGATCGCCGCGACCGCCGCCGTGTCAGCGCGGAGGATGCGCGGGCCGAGGCTGACGGCGATCGTCTGCGGCAGCGCGCGGATCGCGGCGCGCTCGTCAGGGGTGAAGCCGCCTTCGGGACCGATCAGGATCGCGCCCGGGGCGGCGACATTTCGCAGCGTTTCGGCCAGCGGTGCTCCGCCAGTTTCGTCGGCGAAGACCAACGTCCGCCCCTCCTCCCACGTCGCCAGCATCGCGCCGAGCATGACCGGGGTGGCGAGCGTTGGCAGCGCGGTGCGCCCGCATTGCTCGGCCGCCTCGACCATATGCGCGCGGAGCCGGTCGAGCTTCACCTTGTCGATCACTGTCCGCGCCGTCGTCACGGGAATGAACCGGGCGACACCAAGCTCGCACGCCTTTTCGGCGACCCAGTCAATCCGCCCGCGCTTGAGCGGCGCGGCGCACAGCCACAGGTCGGCGACCGCCTCGCGCGGCGATAGACGCGCGTCAATCCGGACGAGCGTCGCCTTGCGGTGGGGCACGATGACGGTTGCCGCATATTCGCCCGACCGGTCGTCGAACAGGCGGACACGGTCGCCGGGGCTACGCCGCATGACCTGCGTCAGATAATGGCTGGCTGGGGGCGGCAGAGTGATCTCGCCAAGGGATAGGTCGAGGTCGACGAACAGGCGGGGCGTCGTCGACAGGTTAGGGGTCGACAGGTCGGACGTTGACAGAAGGGGGTTGGCCTCGCTCATGATTGCCGACTAGCGACAGGCCGGAGCCCATGCAAACCGCCGACATGACCACCGACCGTGTGACCCCCGACGCCGAGCGCGCCCCGTCCGGCTGGGTCGATCGCCTGCCGCCGCGCGTGCGCCCCTATGCGCGGCTGGCGCGGTTCGATCGTCCGGCTGGAATGTGGCTGCTGTTCTGGCCGTGTGGGTGGGGTCTTGCGGCGGGCGGCGGGCTGGCGCGGCAGTGGTGGCTGCTCCCGCTGTTCCTCATCGGCGCGACCGCGATGCGCGGAGCGGGGTGCGTTTACAACGACATCGTGGACCGCGACCTCGACCGATCGGTTGCTCGAACGCGCGACCGCCCGGTGGCAAGCGGGGCCGTATCGGTCCGCGCGGCGTGGATATGGCTAGTCGTTCTGGCTCTTGCCGCGCTGCCCGTCTTGCTCGCGTTGCGCCCACTTGCGGCAGGAATCGCTATCGCCAGCCTCGGCCTCGTCGCAGCCTATCCGTTCATGAAGCGAGTGACGTGGTGGCCGCAGGCGTGGCTCGGACTGACCTTTAACTGGGGCATTCTCGTCGGCTGGAGCGCAGTTGCGGCGCCGTCATGGCCAATGGCTCTATTATACGGCGTCGGCGTCGTGTGGACGCTAGGGTATGATACGATCTACGCGCTGCAGGACATTGAGGACGACGCCCTCGCCGGAATCAAGTCGAGCGCGCGGGCACTGGGCGAACGCGCGCGGCACGGCGTCGCCGCTTTCTTCGCGGCGACGGTCGTGCTGACTGTCGCAGCATTGTGGATGCTGCGTTCCAACTGGCTTGTCATCGCTGCGATTATACCGACGGCGGCGCATTTTGCGTGGCAGGTGGCAATGTTGCGTGACACTGCACCCGCAAATTCGCTCCGGCTGTTCCGCAGCAACCGAGCGATTGGGATCCTGATCTTCGCCGCCTGCGCCGTCGCCGGAAGCTGACCATCGACCGCGCAAACGAAAACAGGGCCGCGTTGCCGCGACCCTGCTTCGTCGAATAAGCTCATGTAAGTTATAGCGGGCTGAGGTTGATCGCCGCCTGCTTGCCACGCCGGTCGAGTTCGAGTTCGAACGAGACTCGCTGGCCTTCATCGAGACCCGCCATGCCGGCGCGCTCGACCGCCGAAATATGCACAAAGGCGTCGGGGCCACCATCCTCGCGCTGGATGAAGCCGAAGCCCTTCGTGCCGTTGAAAAACTTGACCGTACCATCGACCCGCTGGCCGGGTGCGGTGTTGCCGCCGCCACCACCGCCGCCGCTGAACTCGCGGCTCGCGCCGCCATAACCACCACCGCGCGGGCCATCGTCGCGCCCGCCAAAACCACTGGCGCGGGGTTCGCGCGGGGGTGCCCGGTCGGTCACCGGCATTGGCTCGCCGTCGATGACGAGATCGGTCGCTGAGACCCGACCGCTGCGTTCGGTGAGCGTGAATTCAAGCGGCTGCCCATCGGCGAGGCCGGCCAGTCCTGCCTGCTCGACGGCCGAAATATGGACAAATACGTCTTCGCCGCCATCATCGCGGACAACAAAGCCGAAGCCCTTCTGGCCGTTGAAGAATTTTACGACGCCCTTGGCCGTCCCCAAGTTCACGCCGGGACCCATGTCGCGCGGCGGGCGCGGGCCACCGAAGCCGCCACCGGCGGGTCGGCCACCAAAGCCACCGCCGCCACCGCCACCGCCACCGCCACCGCCGCCACCGAAGCGAGGAGCACCGCCGCCACCGCCGAAACGGTCACCGCCACCACCGCCGAAGCGGTCGCCGCCGCCCTCAAACTGGTCGAATCCGCGTTCACGCTTATCGAAGCCACCACGGCCGGGGCCACGCCCGCGTTTATCAAAGCTCATCGTCGAAAAGTCTTTCGCTGTTCAGTCGTAACACTGGGCACCCACGCCGCGGCCCGGGGCATCCGGGCGCGAGACATATCGCTCCTCCCACGGATGTACACCAGATGCGGGGCGGCGGCGAGCAGTTTATCACGGCCTGTTCCTACCGCCCAACAACGCTCCGATTCGCGCGCGCGACGGCCGCCATTGGCAAAGTTTACATCATTTGCCTGCATAGAGTGCGCCGCAGTGCATAAGGGGCGCACCGATGCTGAACGACATTCTTGATTACGGAACCGACCACGCCGCTATCTTTGCTGCCGGTATGGTGGTCGTGTTCGTTGTCGTCGCAGCGGTATCGGTCTGGGCCTATGGTCGCTACCATGAACGGGCAATGCGACGGCGCACATCGAATCTCATCGGCTGAATGCCCACTGTCCTGGGCGCGCGACGTGACTTGCCGGTCCGGCGCTGCTACCGGCTACGCCCATGACGATTTATCTCCACGAGCGCGATTTGCCCGCCGATGTTTTTGCCTCAGGGCCGATTGCGGTCGACACCGAAACGATGGGGCTTCATCCCGGGCGTGACCGGCTATGCCTTGTCCAGCTCGCGGATGGCCTCGGCGACGAACACCTCGTGCGGTTTGGTCGCCGCGACTATTCGGCACCGGTCCTGAAAGCGGTTCTCGCTGACCCGGCACGCACCAAGCTTTATCATTTCGCGCGCTTCGATCTCGCCGTGCTCAAAGCGTATCTGGGAGTCGATGCGGGGCCGGTATTCTGTACTAAAATTGCGTCGAAACTGGTCCGCACCTACACCGACCGTCACGGACTTAAGGATATGCTGCGCGAGACGATTGGCGTCGATGTGTCGAAAACGCAGCAGTCGTCAGATTGGGGCGCGCCGATCCTGTCAGACGCGCAGAAGGATTATGCCGCCTCCGATGTCCGTTATCTGCATCGGGCGGTCGCGGTGCTGACGGAACGACTCGCCCGTGAGGGGCGCACCGCGCTCGCTCAGGCGTGCTTCGATTTCCTGCCGTGGCGCGCCGAACTCGACCTCGCGGGTTGGCCCGAGAGCGATATCTTCGCGCATCTATGAGCGCGATCGTCCGTGAGCACCGTCCCGGAGCGGCGCTGCCCGGTGGTGGCTGGGACCGCTTCGTCCGCGTCGTCAAACTTGCGCTGCCGGCGGCAGTTATCGTCCTGTTGGGGGTCATCGGAACGTGGCCGCTGACATCTGCGCGTGAATTTTCCTTCCTGCTCGCCAAGGACAAGGTGGCGATGTCGCAGGAACGGCTGCGGATCGATACGGCGGTCTATCGCGGCGAGACCGCCGCCGGTGACCCATTCGTCATCCACGCTGCCGGGGCCGTCCAACGTTCGTCCGCCGTTCCCGTGATCGAATTGATGGCGTTGGCAGCCGATGTCCAGTTAAGCGGTGGCCCGGCCCGGGTTACTGCCCCCGGCGGTCGTTACGAGATCGACCGCGATCTGCTGGTCGTCAGCGGCCCCGTCGTCATGCACACCGCCAACGGCTATTCGATCAACGGCGACGCGATCCGCATTAGCCTGCTCGACCACACCGTCGCGACCGACCGACCGGTTGACGGCACCGTCCCACTGGGCACCTTTCGTGCTCAAGCGCTGCGCGGCGACGTCGACGGCAAGCGCGTTCGCCTGAGTGGCGGAACCCACTTACACATCACCCCGGCATCGCACAGGAGGCCCGGATGATCCGCGCCATTATATTCGGCTTGGCCGTCTCGCTGGCCACCGCCTCCGGGGCGCAAAGCGCTCTCAGAAATCATAATACCGACGCGCCACTCGACGTCGACGCGAAGTCGATCGACGTTCTCGATGCTAAGGGCCAGGCAATATGGTCGGGCGATGTCCGCATTACCCAGGGCGACATGAAGCTGAACGCCGATACCGTGACGGTGTTTTACAGCCGCGCCAAAAAGGGCGGCAACCCGGTGATCGACCGCCTCGACGCGCAAGATAACGTCAAGCTCGTCACGCTAAGCGAAACCGCGACGGGCCGCTACGGCATCTATGATGTCGGGCGCAAGACGATCACGATGGTTGGCAACGTCACGCTTAGTCATGGCGACTCGGTGCTCCACGGCCAGCGGTTAGCGATTGATCTCGAATCAGGCCGGTCGAAGCTCGACGGTGCCGGCACGGGTCCGACGGCACCGGGCGTGTCGGCGACGACGGGAGGGCGGGTGACGGGCCGCTTTGTGGTCCCGGCACGCAAGGCGAACTGACGCTTCCCACCGACTCTGCCATCGTCTAGACCGGGCATTGCTGAGTATGCATGATTCGCGCCAAGTGCCGGATCGAGGGGTGGAGTTGCGGGTGGCCGATGTTGCAGTGACCGACCGCGATTCTGCCAGCGCCGCAGCGACGCGCGATGGGCTTGCGGTCGTCGCCATCGGCAAGAGCTACGACAAGCGCGCCGTCCTCCGCGATGTGTCGCTGACGGTCGCACGCGGCGAAATCGTCGGCCTGCTGGGGCCGAACGGCGCGGGCAAGACGACGTGCTTCTATTCGATCATGGGCCTCGCGATGCCTGACCGTGGCCGCATTCTGCTCGACGGGCACGACATTACCGGGCTGCCGATGTATCGGCGCGCCGCGCTCGGCATTGGCTATTTGCCGCAGGAAACATCGATCTTCCGCGGTTTGACTGTGTGCCAGAATATCAACGCTGTCCTCGAAGTGGTCGAACCCGACCGCGAGGTGCGCGCCGCGCGGCTCGAGCAGCTGCTGGAGGAGTTCCATATCGCCCGGTTGCGCGACGCCCCGGCGATGGCATTGTCGGGCGGCGAGCGGCGGCGCTGCGAGATCGCCCGCGCGCTTGCGGCAAAGCCGTCGATCATGCTTCTCGACGAGCCGTTCGCCGGCATCGATCCGATCTCGATCGCCGACATTCGCGGGCTTGTCGTCGACCTGCGCGCACGCGACATCGGCGTCCTCATCACCGATCACAACGTCCGCGAAACCCTCGACATCGTCGACCGCGCCTGCATCATCTACGACGGTCGCGTCCTGTTTGAGGGAACGCCGGAAGCTCTCGTCGCCGACGAAACTGTCCGCCGGGTCTATCTGGGCGAGGGGTTCAGCCTCTAGGCCGGCGGCCTGGAGCGACGCTTATGAGCCTCGGTCCCCGCCTCGACCTCCGCCAGTCGCAGTCGCTGGTCATGACCGTCCAGCTCCAGCAAGCGATCAAGCTGCTCGCGCTGACCAATGTCGAGCTCGAGGCATTCATCGACGCCGAAATCGAGAAAAACCCGCTGCTCGACGGCGGCGGCAACGATTTTGCCCCCGCGACCAGTGAGGCGACCTCGCCCCAGGGCGAAACCGCGACCGACGAGCTGATCGCGCGCGGCGACGGCGCGACCGATGCCCCCCTCGATGTCGA
>JAYTXW010000282.1:0-2804 GCA_043742745.1 Sphingomonadaceae bacterium | reverse complement strand
CCGTAAACACGATTGTTCCTTTATAACAATAAAAACTGAGGTTAACGTCGGCATATCGCCGCAGATAGACGTCGGTTGTGGGCGGTTTCGCTGCTTGCGCTTATGTGTTTGTACATGACCGGCTTCGTCCCGCCTGCACCTACGCCTTTAGCGAGGCCGCTATCGCGGCTCGCCGGAGCACGAATGCTGCTGGGCGATCCACTTGGCATGTGGACCAGCCGCCACTTCGACGAATGGGTCCTCAGCGGAAAATCGCTTTTGGGTCATATCACCATCGTCAGTGATCCCGCAGCAATCCGTGCGTTTATGATCGATCGGGCGGTGAACTACGTTAAAGACGACCTCCAGCTGCGCATTCTTAAGCCCAGTCTTGGCGAAGGGCTGTTCACCGCTGACGGTGCGGCGTGGAAGGCACAGCGTCGGGCGCTCGCGGCGCTGTTTACGCCGCGCAGCGTCGCCGGTTTCGTGCCCGGGATGGCGGCGGCGGCGGCATCGCTCGTCGATCGCTGGTTGGCCCGCGGCCCTCGCCGGGTCGTCCAGGTCGATCGCGAAATGACACGGTTGACCCTCGACGGTCTCGATCGGTCGATCTTTTCGGGTGCGCTGACCCGCGACCGCGCCGCCGTCCACGAAGCGCAGGGGTATTTCGCGGCGATGGGCGCGGTCGATCCGCTCGACCTGTTCGGCGCGCCGACGTGGGTGCCGCGCCTTCGCCGATTACGCACTCGCCCGGTGACGCGCTTCTTCGAAGCACTGGTCGAGCGTATCGTCACCGATCGCCAAGCCCTCGTCGCCGCTGACCCGGGAGCTGCGCCGCGCGACTTGCTGACATTGCTGTTCGAGGCACGCGATGCCGAGACCGGCGAAGGGCTGTCGCAGGCGATCGTGCGCGACAATGTCCTCACTTTCCTTGGCGCGGGCACCGAGACGACGTCGAGCGCGCTCGCCTGGGCGCTTTATCTGTTGTCGCAGGACCGTTCCGCACGCGAGCGAATCGAGGCCGAAGTCGATACGGTCGTCGGTGCGCGCGAGGTGACGACCGATGATCTGCCGCACCTCGTCTGGACGCGGGCGGTGATCGACGAGACGCTGCGCCTGTATCCGACCGCGCCGCTCATCCAGCGGATGGCGGTCGCCGCCGATACGCTCCACGATGTTGCTATCCCGGCGCGGTCGACCGTCGTTTATGCGCCGTGGGTCCTCCACCGCCACCGCAAGTTGTGGGATCGGCCTGAGGTATTCGATCCGACACGCTTTCTGCCGGGCGCGCCGGCGATCGACCGCTTCGCTTACCTGCCGTTCGGGGCAGGGCCCCGGATCTGCATCGGCGCCAGCTTTGCGCTCCAGCAGGCCGTCGTGTCGCTGGCAACGATCGTCGGTCGACTGCGCGTCGATCTGCTCGCCGGGACGACCGTCATGCCCGAACACCGGATCACGCTGCGGCCAAAGGGCGGCCTGCCAATGCTGGCCACTGCGCGCTGACAGCGGTTGAACCTGCGGCGTCGGCGGCGCATGGAGCGGGAATGACCAGTTCCGCTCCCACCGGCCTTATTGTCGCACATCATCTCGGCGCGGCGGCGAGTGCGTTGGTGGCGGCGCACCCGGCGGTTGCCGAAGCACGGGCCATCGACCTGACGCAGCGGTGGGACCTGCCGACCGACGTCGACGTAGTCTTCGCGCTGCACAGCGCGACCGACCCGACGGCGCATCATGTGCCCCGCCCCATCGGCTGGCCGGGTCGCGTCAAGTTTGTCCAGCTCGCATCGTCGGGCAGCGACGGCTATCCTGAATGGCTGGGGGACGGACCGGTGGTCGCGTCGTCCGCCGGAACGAGCGCCCCGGCGATCGCCGAGTTTGTCCTCGCCGCGATGCTGATGGTCGAAAAAAGGTTGCCGGCGATGGTCGTCACCGACGGCGCGTGGACACCGCAGGCGACTGTCATCGCGCGCCCGCTAGGGACGCTTGATGGCCGGACCCTCGGGCTGCTCGGCGTCGGCGAAATCGGGTCGCGGGTCGCCGCGCTGGCGGCTGCGTTCGGCATGACGGTCATCGCCCATCGCCGGAGTTCGGCTGTGGTCGACGGCGTCGATCTGGTCAGCTTCGACGACCTGTTGCGCCGCTCGGACCATCTCGTCGTCGCCGCACCGCTGACTGCGGCGACCAGCGGAATGCTTGGGGCGGATGCCTTCGCGCAGATCAAGTCGGGAATGCATATCGTCAATATCGCGCGGGGGGGATTGATCGATACCGCCGCGTTGATCATCGCGCTCGCTTCCGGGCGCGTCGGGTTCGCCAGCCTCGACGTGACCGACCCCGAGCCGCTGCCACCCGGCCATCCGCTATGGGCCGCACCAAACGTCCGCATTACGCCGCACATCGCGTGGAGCTCAGCACGAACCAGCCAGCGGATTTTTGCCCTATTCGCCGAAAATATAGCGCGATTCGCGCGCGGAGAGCGGCTGGTCAATCAGTTATAACGGGCGTTTCATTCCCATCATCGTGTGACAGCTAATCGGACCCACTAAGAGGTAATCGCGCCATCCTACGTAAAACCTATCCATCTTAAGCGAACCCATAGCCGGGAACCCACTTAGAGACGTTGTTCAAACGGCTAGACCCGCTAACGCTTCAATGGCCCGGGTTGAGCACAGAGGTGGCTCGGTTCGTCTGTACAGTCCCGCTCGATTGCTAAGTGGAGCGTCTGCCGGTTTCATGCCGCTGCGAGAAGCGGTTGGTTGAGGTAGACGTGATCGGGCGTCGTGCGGTCAAGCGACGAGTGCGGGCGCCGTTCATTGTAGAACGTC
>JAYTXW010000281.1:0-18812 GCA_043742745.1 Sphingomonadaceae bacterium | reverse complement strand
GGCGGAGTCGGAGGGATTCGAACCCTCGGTACCAGTTACCCAGTACGGCAGTTTAGCAAACTGCTGGTTTCAGCCGCTCACCCACGACTCCGCGAAGCGACGGGCTATACCGACGCCGATCGGGCCTCGCAACCTATCTCCCGACGCTGGTATAAGCGAAGCCACGCCGCGCCATTTCGTCGGGGCGATAAACGTTGCGCAGGTCGACGACGACGGGGGTCGTCATCGCGGCGGCGACGCGGTCCATGTCGAGGCCGCGAAACGCCTCCCACTCGGTCATCAATACGGCGACATCGGCGCCGGTTACGCAGACATAGGCATCGGCGGCATAGTCGACGTTGGTCAATACCAGCTTTGCCTGCTCGACACCTTCGGGATCGAACGCGCGGACGTGGGCGCCACCGTCCTGCAACGCCTGGACGACCGCAATCGCGGGTGAATCGCGCATATCGTCGGTGTTAGGCTTGAACGTCAGGCCCAGGATCGCGACGGTTTTTTCGCGGACCGACCCGCCGCACGCAGTGACGACCTTCTTCGCCATCGCGCGCTTGCGCTGATCGTTGACCGCCGCGACGGTCTCGACGATCCGCACCGGTGTGCCGAAATCCTGCGCCGTCTTGATGAGCGCGAGCGTGTCCTTGGGGAAGCATGATCCGCCATAGCCGGGGCCAGCATGGAGAAACTTCGGGCCGATGCGGTTGTCGCTGCCGATGCCGCGGGCGACGTCCTGGACATTGGCGCCGACCGCCTCGCACAGGTCGGCGATCTCGTTGATGAAGGTGATTTTCGTCGCGAGAAAGGCGTTGGCGGCGTATTTGATCAGCTCGGCGGTGCGCCGCCCGGTGAACATCAGCGGCGATGAATTGATGAACAATGGGCGATAGATTTCGGTCAGCACCTCGCGGGCGCGGGCGTCATCGGTGCCGACGACGATCCGGTCAGGGAACTTGAAATCGCGGATCGCCGCGCCTTCGCGCAGGAATTCGGGGTTGGACACGACGGCAAAGGTGGCGTCGGGGTTGGTCTCGCGCAAAATCCGCTCGACTTCGTCGCCGGTGCCGACGGGAACGGTCGACTTGGTAACGACGACGGTCGACCCGGTGCACGCGGCGGCGATGTCGTGTGCGGCGGCGTAGACATAGCTCAGGTCGGCGTGGCCGTCGCCGCGCCGCGACGGGGTGCCGACGGCGATGAATACCGCTTCGGCTCCTGCGACCCCGGCGGCGAGGTCGGTGGTGAAAGTCAGCCGTCCAGCGCGGGCGTTGTTGCCGACGAGTTCAGCAAGACCCGGCTCGTAGATCGGCATGATCCCGGCTTGCAGCCGGTCGATCTTGCCCTGGTCGAGGTCGACACAGACGACGTCGTGGCCGAAATCGGCAAAGCACGCCCCCGACACCAGGCCGACATAGCCTGAACCGATCATTGCGATACGCATAAGACTGTGACTGCTCCGTGGCTGCGCTGCGGCGGTAGCAGCGGTCGGCGATGATGGGAAGTATGGCCCGATACAGTGGACTTTCGACCCTATTGACGGCAGGAGTCGTACGGGGGCGCACAGGGTCGAGCGGGAGAAAGTTATGCGCCTGTTGATCGCCGCCGCGATGCTGACTGCGACCACGCTGTCGGCGCAGGAAACGCCGCCTGCTGCGGCCAGTGTGCCGCCCGCGTCCGCGCCCGCCGCTGCGCCGCGCGCCGCCGACGTACCGCCGACGACCCCGCCCGCCGATACCTATGCCGAAAAGGATGTCATCGCGGCGGCCGAAGGCGCGTTCGGCAAGGGGGCCGAGGGCGCGGCTAAGCTCGTCGAGAAAGCGTTCAAGGATCTTGGCCGTCCCAACGCCTATATTGTCGGACGCGAAGCCTCCGGCGCGTTCGTCGTCGGTGTCCGCTACGGCTCGGGCACACTCTATTCCAAGATTGAGGGTGAACTGCCGGTCTATTGGACCGGGCCATCGGTCGGCTTCGACGCTGGTGGCGACGGCAGCCGCGTGTTCACGCTCGTCTACCACCTCGACGACACCGCCGACCTGTTTCATCGCTTCCCCGGCGGTGAAGGCAAGGCGTATCTCATCGGCGGTTTCACCGCGACGTACAACCAGCGCCACCGCGTCATCCTCGTGCCGATCAAACTCGGCGTCGGCTTGCGGCTAGGGATCAACGGGGGATGGGTTCATTACACCCGCAAAAGCCGGTGGGTGCCGCTGTGACGCTGATCGACCCTGTAAAGTGTCGGGATTCTTTACACTCGCGCCGGCAGCAAATTCGTAACCCATTGTAAAGTTCTCGTCAGCGTGTGTGGCACGAAAATTGCAGTGATAACTTTGAGAAAAAAATATTCGAAGGGATTGTCTTATGTTCAGGATGCTCGTCGCCGGCGCTCTGATCGCTGCCGCAACGCCGTCTTTCGCCGTAACGCAGGCTTACGATACCGGCCCGGCAACGCCCGGCAACCAGGCATGGGGCGGGACCCTTGGTCTCGATTTCGACGTCAACACGAAGTTCACGGTCACGAGCCTCGGTAGCTTCGACGCCGGACGTGACGGCATTACCAACGACATCTTCGTCGGCATCTTCGATGCGACGACCGGATTGCTCGTTGCCCCGGCGATCAACCTCAATGGCACGGCCAACATCGGTGGTGCCTATGACAGCGTCTCTATCACCCCGATCACGCTCACGGCCGGTCATTATCAGCTGGCGGCATGGGGCTATAACAACGCGAGCGACACCAATTACAACAATGGCGGCCCCGGTGGCGCAATCACGTTCAACACGTTCTTCGGCGCGCTGACTGCGGTTAGCTCGCACTATAGCGATTTCAATGCGCCGGGTGCGTTTGCGACGAACCCCGACAACGGATCGACGCGCTACGGCGCCGGTACGTTTGCTGGGTTTGTCCCGGAACCGGCGACGTGGGGCATGATGATCGTGGGCTTCGGCATGATCGGCGCAACGCTCCGTCGCCGGAGCGTACAGACCGCCTGATCGAAGCAGCCGACGCTTAATGAAAAAGCGTCGGCGAGACCGGCAAGAAATCGAAACACTCTCGTCAGAGTGAACTTCGACTCGCGTTCGTCTAGGGTTTGAAGCGGCGGCGGTTGTTTCGGCGCTTGCCTTCCGGCTGCCGCCGCCCCAGCTTGATCCGATGCCGATCACACAACTAACCGACCGTGCCGTGCTCCGCGTTGGCGGTGCCGACGCCCGCGCCTATCTGCAAGACCTCGTCACCAACGATGTCGATCGGCTGACGCCCGCGACCCCGTTGTGGGCGGGACTGCTGACCGCGCAGGGCAAGCCATTGTTCGACATGATCCTCCACGACGGCGACGACGGGACGGTTGTGATCGACGTACTGGCAAACGCCGCCGACGCGCTGGCGAAGCGGCTGACGATGTACCGACTGCGCCGCGCCGTGACGATCGCTGCCGCGGACCTTCATGTCTTTGCCGCATGGGACGAGGCGGTCGACCACCCCGCCGACCCCCAGCTCGCCGCCCTCGGCGCCCGCTGGATCGCTGCCGGGGCGGCAACAACCGCGAGCCTTGCCGACTATGCGAAACACCGGCTTGCATTCGGCGTTGCCGACAGCGTCGACCTGCTGACTGACCGGATGCTGTGGCTCGAGACGAACGCCGCCGAGCTGAACGGCGTCAGCTTCACCAAGGGCTGCTATGTGGGCCAAGAGAATACCGCGCGGATGTACCACCGCGACAAGCTCCGCCGCCGCCTGCTGCCGGTGGCCGTCAGCGGTGTCCCAACCGACACGGTGATCACCGCCGACGGGGTCGCGGTCGGCGAATTACGGTCACACGCCGAGGGCAGGGGTATCGCCTATCTCAGGGTCGACGCGGTCGGCGAGCCGCTCACCGTCGGCGGCGCGGTCGTGACGGTCGACTGGCCCGATTGGCTGACGGCATGACCATCGTGCCGCTGACCGCGCTCGGCACGGCGACGTCGGTCGCCGGGGGGTTGGTTCATGCGCCGGTTCAACTTCGCCGCGTGACCTTGGGGACGGTTGCCTGGGTCCAGAACGACACCGACGCGGCGTTGATTGGGCTGGGGAGCGCAATCCTGCTCTACCTTGGCTTCATCGGCATCCGCTACGGCGTCGGCCGCCTGCTCGGCCGCGACCGCGACGTGACGACGTGGCAGGGCTTCATCGGGCGGATGGTGCGGCGGACACGGAGCTTCTTCCTCGCCGCGCTCGCGGTCGATATCGCCGCCCGCACCGCCGCGCCGCCGGGGGCGTTGCTCAGCTTCATCAGGCTTGTCTTCACCGTCGGCGCCGCGATCCAGGGCGCGGTGTGGGTCCGCGAGTTCATTCTCGGGCTGGTCGACCGCCGCGCAGCTGTCGCCGAGGACAAGACGGAGCTGGCGAGCGCGGCGAACATCATTCGCGTCCTCGTCAATGTCGTCGTCTGGAGCCTCGCGTTCATCCTTGTCCTCGACAACCTTGGGGTCAACATCACCGCCCTCGTCGCCGGATTGGGTGTCGGCGGCATCGCGATCGGGCTGGCGGCGCAGGGCATCTTCGCCGACCTGTTCGCCGCGCTGGCGATCCTGTTCGACCGCCCGTTCCGCGTCGGCGACACGATCCGCTGGGGCACTGTCACGGGCAAGGTCGAAGCGATCGGGCTCAAGACCGTCCGCATCCGCTCGCAGTCGGGTGAGCAGGTCATCGTCGGCAACACCAAGCTGCTCAGCGACCAGATCTCGAACCTTCACCGCATCGTGGAGCGGCAGGTGGTGATGGTCTTCGGCGTCACGTACCAGACCGCGAGCGACCGGCTTGACGCCATACCCGCCGAGATCGCGGCAATCGTCGCGGCGACGCCGGGTGCGCGCTTCGAGCGCGCGCACTTTGTCCGCTTCGCCGCATCAAGCCTCGATTTCGAACTGGTCTTCTTCAGCAATGGTCAGTCGTTCATGGCGATGATGGACGCGCGCCACGCGATCGGCCTCGCGATCCTGCGGCGGTTCGCTGAATTGGGAATCGACTTCGCCTATCCAACGCAGGTGGCGATGATGGCGGGGGCGGACGGGCGCGTGATCGATCCACCGATAACGGCGGCGAGTCCACCGCAGGGGGCCACCGGCTAACTACGCCTTGGGCAACGCCCGGCTTCGCGCCGCGACCGGAATCGCATCAAAGAGCACGGGCGGGGTCAGCCCGAGCCGCGCCCGCGCCGCGCCGAGCGGTTCGGCGAGAAGCGCCTCATAATCGACCCCGGGCAGCCATGCCGCCGCCTTGCCGCGGCGATAGCCTTCGTAAATCGCGCGCGCAAACGGCTGACCCGGCTGGCGCGCGCCGGTCAGCCCGGCTCCGATCGCGATCGCGGCCCAACCGAACGCGCGGGTCTGGGCGAAGGAGAAGGCGACGAGCGCCGCCTCGCCGAGCCCCGACAGGTCGTAACCAGCAAGGATATGCCACAAGTCGTGGGTGTCGCGGATGCGCCGCCCGAACCACGCGACCGGGTGGACGAGATCGATGCCGTCGCGGGTGGCCTCACGGCTGACCTCGGCGAGGCCGTCGGCGCTGATCTGGCCGCGCTCGGTGAAGACGAGATAGTGCGCCGCGACGCTGTCCGCCGAGAGTTTGCTGAGCGCCGCACGGTCCATCAACACTTCGGCGAGTTCACGGCGTTGATACGCCAGCCGCCCGCCTCCTGTCGTCCCAAGCAAGCGGAGGTAGCCGTTGCGCGTCGCGGGGCCGTTGAGCGCGCGCATTATCTCGAACACCTGGACGGTATCATCCTTGTCGGCGAGCAGGCGGCGGAGCGAGCGCAGCGCGTGGCCCCAGTCGCGGCGCGGTGGCGCAATCGGCTGATCGAGGGCGAACAGGGTGTGCGGGCTAATGGCGTTCATGCGGAGTATTTATACGCAAGCCCGAATGCCCGCAAGCCGACGTCAGCCCTAGGTACCGTCGTCGAGACTGAGCAGCGTTGCGTTGCCGCCTGCGCTCGTCGTGTCGGTCGAGACGACGCGCTCCACGGCGAAGCGCGGCAGGTAATGCGGCCCGCCCGCCTTGGGGCCGGTCCCCGACAACCCCTCGCCGCCGAAGGGCTGGCTGCCGACGACCGCGCCGATCATCGCGCGGTTGACGTACACGTTGCCGACGCGCGCGGTCACCGCGATCGTCGCCGCTGCGGCCGCGATCCGGCTGTGAAGTCCCATCGTCAGCCCGTAGCCGGTAGCATCGATCGCCGCGATCGTCGCCGCAAGATTGCCGGCGCGCCATGTCGCGACGTGGAGGATAGGCCCGAACCATTCGTGGCGTAGGTCGCCAATACGGTCGATACGGATGACCGTCGGTGCAATGAAGTTGCCGCTCGACGGAGCGGCGACGGTATGGACCCAACGACCGCGCATCGACTGGCGATACGCTTCGAGCCGGTCAAACGCCGCCGCGTCGATCACCGGGCCGACGTCGGTGCGCGGATCGGCGGGGTCGCCGATGATGAGCGTGTCCATCGCCCCCGCCAGCATTGCCAGCGTCGCGTCGGCAATGTCGTGTTGGAGCAGCAGCAGACGGAGCGCCGAGCAGCGCTGCCCCGCCGAACGGAACGCGCTGGTTATGACATCGACGACGACCTGTTCGGGCAGCGCGGTCGAATCGACGATCATCGCGTTGAGCCCGCCCGTCTCGGCGATCAGCGGGACCAAAGGCCGCTGGTCGTCGACGAGCAGCGTTCGGGCGATCGCGCGCGCAGTGGCAGTCGAACCGGTGAACGCAACCCCCATCACGCGCGCATCACCGACCAAGGCTTCGCCCGTCGCTGCACCGCCGGTGACAAGCCGCAGGGCGTCGGTGGGCACCCCTGCCTCGTACGCCAGCGCGACCGCAGCGGCGGCGATGCGCGGCGTCTGCGGCGCGGGCTTGGCAACGACAGTGTTCCCGGCGGCGAGCGCAGCGGTGACCTGGCCGAGGAAGATCGCCAAAGGGAAATTCCACGGCGCGATGGCGGCGAACACGCCGCGCCCCGCCAACCGCAGCTCATTGCGCTCGCCGGTTGGGCCGGGGAGGGTCGTCGTCACGAACTGCGCGCGCGCCTGCGCAGCGTAATACCGGCAAAAATCGATCGCCTCGCGGACCTCGCCAAGGGCGTCGGGGATCGTCTTACGGGCTTCGTCGACGCACAATGCCATCAGCCGGATCCGGTCGCGTTCCAGCAGGTCGGCGAGGTGGTCGAGAATCGCGGCCCGAGCGTCGACGGCGGTGCCGGCCCACGCGGGGAAGGCGGCGTGTGCGGCGGTTACGGCGGCGGCTACACTATCCACCCCGTCATCCCGGCGGACGCGGGAACCCACGTCTCCACCTGTCGACCGTGCGGCGGCGTGGGTCCCGATGTCCCCCGGGATGACGGGCCGGGAAACGATTGCCGCCGCCACATCCGCCAAAACTTCGGCATCGGCCAGATCCATCCCGCTCGAGTTGGCACGCCCGGGAAACAGCCCGCAGGGAAGCGGAATGCTCGGATGGCGGCTGCTGCCAACGCCAGCGATCTTCACCGCCGGATCGGCAAGCAGCGTCGCATCGTCGACGCTGGTATCGGCGAGCTGGTGAACAAAGCTCGAATTCGCCCCGTTCTCAAGCAGGCGGCGGACAAGGTACGCGAGCAGGTCACGGTGCCCGCCGACCGGCGCGTAGCTGCGACAGGCATAGCCTTCCTCACGCACCAGCCGCTCGTACAGCCCGTCGCCCATGCCGTGAAGGCGCTGGAATTCGAACGCCGATTTGTCGTCGGCCCAATCGAGGATTGTCGCCACCGTCAGCGCGTTATGCGTCGCGAAAGCAGGGAAGATGTTCGGACTGCGCAGCATCTTCGCCGCACACGCCAGGTACGACACGTCGGTCGCCGCCTTGCGCGTGAACAGCGGATAATCGGCGAGTCCTTCGACTTGCGTCCGTTTTATCTCGCTGTCCCAATACGCGCCCTTGACCAGCCGCATCCGCAGGGTGCGCACGGTGTTGGTTCCGAGCGCCTGCGCCCAGTCGATCACCGCCGAACCCCGTTTGCTGTACGCCTGGACCGCCATGCCGAGTTCGTCCCACCCGCTCAACTGGCGGTGCCCGGCGACGGCGGCGATGATGTCGAGGCTCATATCGAGGCGCTCGCTCTCCTCCGCATCGACCGTCAGCCCGATCCCCGCCGCCATCGCCGCGCTCGCCAGACTGCCAAGCAAATCAATCAGTTCGGGGACGCAGGTCGCCGCGTGCGCGGTCTCGTAGCGCGGGTGGAGCGCTGACAGCTTGACCGAGATCGTGTGGCAATGGTCGGCGGGGCGCGCGCCGATCCGCCGTATCGCGGCGAGGTAGCTGTCGTAATACCGCGCCGCGTGTTCCCGCGTTCGCGCTGCCTCGCCGAGCATGTCAAAGCTCGCGCTGAACCCGGCATTGTCCTTGTCGGCGGCTCGCGCCAGCGCCTCGTCGATCGTCTGCCCCATTACAAAGACTTGGCCCATCATCCGCATCGCCGCGCCCACCGCCGTCCGTACGAACGGCTCGCCCGAGCGCGCGATCAGCCGCCTCAGTACCGATCCCGTATCGCCGACCACGGCGCGCGTCAGGACCAGCCCCCATGTCGCCGAATTGACCAGCGCCGAACCGGATTTGCCCGTGTGCGCGCCCCAGTCGGCCCCGCCGATCTTGTCGCGAACCAGCATATCGGCGGTCGCGGCGTCGGGGACGCGAAGGAATGCTTCCGCCAGACTGAGCAGCGCAATGCCTTCAGTAGTGTTGAGGCGATACTGCTGGAGGAACCGGTTGACCCACCCCGACGACTGCGCCGCGCGTAAATCGCCCAGCAGGTGGAGCGCGTGGGCTTCGACCCGGGCGCGGGTCACGGCGTCGAGGGTCGCGGCGGGGAGAAGCTGCGCCAGGACGTCGGGTTCAGGCGCGCGGTGGAGCGTGCGCATAGTGGCGCGAGCTTCTTCAATCGTCGAAGCAGCGGTCCCGGTGGCGACGAAGTTGATCATGAAACCCCTCTACTCCATCCGCAGGTGCGCGCGGAAGCGCAGAGCGAATCATGAGTGAAAGCACGCACTATGGTTACGCGGCGACGGGCCGCGCTGGTCGCCGCTCGCGACAACACGTGAGCTTGGCATATGCGCTTTGGGGGTAAGTATGGTTCCGCACAGCATTGACATCGTTGTCGCCGATATTGGACCGCGCGCCGGCGTTCTACCGCGCCCGTGGTCTGACGATGCCCGACCACGCCGATGGGCCGCAGGCTGAAATTGTGACCCCTGGCGACGCAGCGCCGGGTCTTCAGCTCGAGGCAATGGTTCGTCAAGCGTATCCCGATCGGACCGCTCCAGTCGGTTCTCGGGTGACATTCGCGTGTTGCTGCGGCAACCGCGCTGAGGTCGATGACCTCTATGCCCGCGTCGAGGCAGCGGGCTTTCGGGGGCAACACGCGCCGTGGAACGCCTCTTGGAGCCAATATTATGCGATGCTGAACGACGGTGACGGCAATCGCGTGGACTTGTTCGCCAACGGTTGACGCGCACGTCACCGGTCGCCAAAACTCCCCGTAAATAATACGGGGAGCTATAATGACACGCGCGGCACTGCCGGTGGGCGAGTATCAGGCTAAGGTCGGGACCGAGGTCGGCGTGTCCGACTGGATACTCGTCGATCAGGCGCGCATTGACGCGTTTGCCGAATGCACCGGCGATCACCAGTTCATCCACGTCGATCCCGTGCGCGCGGCGGCGACCCCATTCGGGACGACGATCGCGCATGGCTATCTGACGCTCAGCCTGATCCCGATGATGACCTATGCGTCGGTGCCGGGCATCGAAGGCGCGAAGATGGGCGTCAATTACGGCATGAACAAATTGCGCTTTATCGCCCCGGTCAAGTCGGGCAAGCGCGTACGCGGGCGTTTCACCTTGGCCGCAGTCGATCAGCGCCCTGACGGCAGTTACCAGTCGACTGTCGGCGTGACGGTCGAAATCGAAGGCGAGAGCAAACCAGCGCTGGTCGGCGAATCAGTATCGCTGGTGTATCTATGAGCCGCCTCGGCGAGGTCCCGCGCGACGCGTGGGAGCCGCGCTTTGCCGCCGCGGTCGATGCCATGACGCCGCCGGGTGGCACGCCGCTCGGCCTGTTCCCGCCGTTCGCCCATAGCGCGCGGGCGTGGGAGAAATTCAGCGGCGGCGCGCTGACCGGCCGCGGACCGTTGACCGCCCGGCAGCGCGAAATCGTCATCCTGCGCACGGCGGCACGGACCGGCGGCGAGTTCGAGTGGACGACGCACGCGACAATGTTCGCAGCGAAGGCCGAGCTTACGCCTGAGCAGCTGCGATCGACGTTCGATGGTACGGGCAATGACGGCAACTGGCCGCCGCCCGAGGCGGTCCTAATTGGCACCATCGACACCTTGCTCGAACGCAAGAAACTGACGCAGGCCGAGTTCGATGCGTTCCACGCTCATTATGATGCGACGCAAGTACTGGAAATTATTCAGCTCGTTGCCTTTTATCACGGCGTGTCGTTGATCTGCGGCGCGCTCGACATTCCTCCTGAAGCGGCGATGGGCCACTTCCCCAAGACGAAGGACCACGACCATGCGTGAAGCCGTTATCGTTTCGACCGCGCGGACTCCGATCGGGCGTGCATTTCGTGGCGCGTTCAACGCCTCGCCGCCGCCGCTGCTCGGCGGTCATGCGATCCGCCACGCGGTTTCGCGGGCCAAGCTCGACCCAGCCGAAATCGACGATGTCGTTTGGGGCGCGTCGCTCCAGCAGGGTGGTCAGGCCCCGAACATCGCTCGCCTCGCCCTCCTCCGCGCCGGGTTGCCGACGAGTGTCAGCGGCCAGTCGCTCGACCGCCAGTGCGCGTCCGGGCTGATGGCGATCGCGACGGCAGCGAAGCAGATCATCGTCGACGGGATGCAGGTCACCGTCGGCGGCGGGCAGGATTCGATCTCGATGGTACAAACCAACAAAATGCGCGTCGACCCAGACATGAGCCTGATGGCAATGGTGCCCAACGTCTACATGCCGATGATCGACACCGCCGAGGTCGTCGCCAAGCGCTACAATATCAGCCGCGACCGGCAGGACGAATATAGCTTCCGATCGCAGATGCGCACCGCCGCTGCGCAGGCTGCGGGCAAGTTTGACGACGAGATCGTCCCTCTCGACGCTAAGATGGGTATGGCGAACAAGGAAACCGGCGAGATCACTTTTCACGACGTCACGCTGAGCAAGGACGAGGGCAACCGCCCTGAGACGACGCTCGCCGGGTTGATGGGTCTGAAGCCAGTGCGCGAAGGCGGCGTCATCACCGCCGGCAATGCCTCGCAGCTATCCGACGGTGCGAGCGCGAGTGTCCTGATGGAGGCCGGCGAGGCGGCACGGCGCGGGCTTACTCCGCTCGGCATCTATCGCGGCATGGCGTCGGCGGGGCTCGACCCCGACGAAATGGGCATCGGACCAATCTACGCCGTCCCCAAACTACTCAAGCGGAACGGCCTTACGGTCGATGACATTGGTCTGTGGGAGCTGAACGAGGCGTTCGCCGTTCAAGTACTTCACTGCGCCGATGTGCTCGGGATCGATCAGGAGAAGCTGAACGTCAACGGCGGCGCGATTTCGGTTGGTCACCCGTATGGGATGAGCGGCGCCCGTCTGACGGGCCACGCGCTGATCGAAGGGAAACGGCGCGGCGCAAAGTATGTCGTCGTCACCATGTGCGTCGGCGGCGGCATGGGTGCGGCAGGTTTATTCGAACTCTGCTAAAAAACGTCTGAGAGACCGGCCTTCGGTGGACAATCGCCCTTTACATGTCCACCGAGTACCTTCGGCCGAGCTAGTCCTACGCCTCGTCTTCGTCGCTGCCCGGCACGACGACGGCAAGGTCCTCGTCCTCGCCGATGTCGACATCGGGCTCTTCGGCATCCTCGGCGACATCGAGATCGTCGTCGTCACCTTCGATTACCTCACCGTCTTCGTTGGTCTTGACGGTCGGCTTGGCGGCCTCAAATGGCAGTGGCTGTTTCGACTTGAGCATCGATTCGGGAATCCAGGCGGTGCCGCAGTTGATGCACGTCACCGGATCGTCGTTACCAAGGTCGTAAAACCGGGTGTTGCACTTCGGACAGGCACGCTTGGTGCCCCATTCGGGATTGACCATCAGGTACTCCGGCGGCGCTCGGGACGGGCAAAAGACCCTACGGCGCGATCAGGGGCGGGCATTGCCACAGGGTCACGCGACTGTCAAAACGCCGGCCTTCGCTGGTTCCGTCAGGTAGTTATGCCGACCCTTTCCCTTCGTGCCGACGGTCCGTTGGCTGGACGCGCTACCATTGCTGGCGACAAGTCGATCAGCCACCGCGCGCTGATGCTCGGCGCGCTTGCGATTGGCGAAACGATAATCGACGGCCTGCTCGAGGGCGAAGATGTCCACGCGACGGCGGGCGCGCTTCGGGCGATGGGGGCCGACATCGTCCGTGAGGCGCCACTCGTCGGACAGACTGGCGGTCGGTGGCGGATTCGCGGCGTCGGCGTCGGCGGCTTGCTTCAGCCCGCGACCGTGCTCGACATGGGCAATTCCGGGACCTCGACGCGCCTGCTGATGGGACTGGTCGCGAGTCATCCCATCACTGCCACCTTCACCGGCGATGCCTCGCTGTCGGCGCGCCCGATGGGGCGGGTTACGGTTCCGCTCGGGCTGATGGGGGCGAGCTTTGCCGCCGCACCGGGAGGACGCCTGCCGCTGACGATGACCGGGCGCTGCCCAGCAGTGCCGCTGCGCTATGTTCTGCCCGTCGCCTCAGCGCAGGTGAAATCGGCGGTTCTGCTCGCGGGCCTCAATACGCCGGGACGCACCCTTATCGTCGAGCGCGAGGCGACGCGCGACCATAGTGAACGGATGCTGCGCGGCTTTGGGGCGACGATCACGATCGACGAGACGCCGGAGGGACGGGCGATTGCCCTGCTGGGCGAGGCGGAGCTGAAACCGCAGGCAATCGTCGTTCCTGGCGACATCTCGTCGGCGGCGTTCCCGATCGTTGCGGCGTTGATCGTCGCCGGTAGCCGTGTCGAGCTGACCGGGGTCGGGGTCAATCCGACACGCGACGGGCTGCTTCGTGTCTTGGCTATGATGGGGGCGGACATCGTCGTCACCAACCGGCGCGAGGTCGGCGGCGAGCCGGTTGCCGACATCGTCGTTACCGCGAGCAGTCTGACCGGAGTCGATGTTCCCCCCGAAATTGCCCCCGCAATGATCGACGAGTTCCCGGTGCTGTTCGTTGCTGCCGCCTTCGCCCACGGCTCGACAACGATGCGCGGAATCGCCGAACTCCGGGTTAAGGAAAGCGATCGCATCGCCGTTATGGCAGCGGGGCTGATCGCGTGTGGAGTCCGCGTCGAGGAACTTCCCGACGGGCTGATCGTCCATGGCGGCGGCGGTGACCCGGTCCCCGGCGGGGTGACGGTTGCGGCGCGGCTCGACCACCGGATTGCGATGAGCTTCGCAGTCCTCGGTCTCGGTGCCGTCAAAGCCATCACGGTCGATGATGCCGCGCCGATCGCGACAAGCTTCCCCGGCTTCGTGGCGCTGATGGAGTCGCTCGGGGCCTATTGCTTGGTGTAGGCGCGGAACCAGTCGACAAAGCGTGGGATGCCATCGTCGATCGAAGTTGTCGGCACCCAGCCGAGGGCGGCGGTCGTCGCGGAAATATCGGCGTAGGTCGCCGGAACGTCCCCCGGCGGCATCGGCATCATCTCGCGAATTGCCTCGCGTCCCGTCGCCGCCTCGATCAGCGCAACGACGCGGAGCAGGTTCTCGGCGCGGTGGTTGCCGAGGTTGTAGACGACATGGCCCGCCGGAGGACGGTCGAGCGCGGCAAGCACCCCGGCGACGATGTCGTCGATAAAGGTGAAGTCGCGTTGCATCGCCCCACCATTGTACAACTGGATCGTCGCCCCACGCAGGATGCGGTCGGTAAACTTCCACATTGCCATGTCAGGGCGTCCCCATGGGCCGTAGATGGTGAAGAAGCGTAAGCCGGTCGCGGAAATGCCGAAGAGATGGGCATAGCTGATGGTCATCAGTTCGTTGGCGCGCTTGGTTGCGGCGTAGAACGAGACGGGGTGGTCGGCTCGGTCGGCGACCGCGAACGGCAGGGCAGTATTTGCGCCATAGACCGACGACGACGAGGCGTAGACGAAGTGGCGCAGGCCAACAGTCGCTCGGGCAATCTCGAGCAGGTTCAAGTGCCCCGCGAGGTTCGAGCGGACATAGCTTTGCGGATCGACAAGCGAATGGCCCACCCCCGCTTGCGCCCCGAGGTGAATGATCCGATCGATACGTTGAGCACCGAGCGCCCGCCCGAGCGCGGCTGAGTCGCTGAAGTCGACTTCGGCGAAGACAAAGTCGCCGCTCAGCAGTGACAGCCGATCGCGCTTCAACTGGGGCGAATAATACGGGTTAAGGTTGTCGATTCCTACAACTGCCTCGCCGCGCGCGAGGAGGGCCGCAGCGACGGCGGCACCGATGAAACCTGCGACGCCGGTGACAAGGGTCGTCACGTCGCAACCTGGAGCGCTTGAAGCTGCGTCGCGATCCGGCGAGCGGCGTGGCCGTCGCCGTAGGGCAGCGACGCGCGTGACATCCGGGCGTGGGCACGATCGTCGTTGACCAGCTCACGGACGGCAGCGACGATGGTTGCCGTGTTGGTGCCGACCAGTCGCGCGGCGCCAGCAGCAACACCCTCGCCACGCTCGGTCACGTCGCGCAGGATGAGGACCGGACAGCCGAATGCAGGCGCCTCCTCCTGCACACCTCCCGAAGCGGTCAACACTAGGCGCGCTCGGCGGAGCAGCGCAACGAACACCGGATAGTCGAGCGGGGGCGATAGGATAACGCCGGGGAGACCGCGCAGCCGTCGCGATAGCACTGGCCCGGATTGGGGATGCGGATGGAGTGGGACGACAATGTCGAGGTCGTCGGGCGCGGCTAGTGTGGCGAGGGCTTCGGCAATCGCCGCCATCGGCGCGCCATGATTTTCGCGGCGGTGGGCCGTAACAAGGATAAGCGGTCGCGCCGTCGGGGCATCGGCATCGCCAAGCCTAGCGGCGGTGGCGTGGAGCGCGTCGATAACCGGGTTCCCGGTCACATGGATCGCCGCGCTCAATACCCCTTCGCGGCGCAGCGCGGCGGCGGCGGCGGCGGTCGGTGCGAAATGGATTGTCGCCATCTGCCCGATCAGGCGGCGCTGCAGTTCCTCGGGAAATGGGTCGCTGACGCCGCTCCGCAGCCCTGCCTCCACGTGCGCCAGCGACACTCGAGCGTAGCTCGCGGCGAGCGCGGCGGCGATCGCGGTCGTCGTGTCCCCTTGGATAACGACCACTTTCGGGGCCCGCATCGCAATCAGCTGCCCGATCGCTGGCATCGCAGCGGCGACAAATGTCATCGGCGAGAAGCTGCGCCGCATCAGCGCCAAGTCGACATCGGCGACGAGGTTGAAATGTTCGAGCGCTGCGCGCGCGAGATCGCGGTGTTGGCCGGTTAGGACGATCGTCACGTCGTTGCGCGGCAACGCGGCGATCACGGGTGCGAGCTTGATCGCCTCGGGGCGGGTCCCAAGGACAAACATTATAGTGCTCATTTTGGCCACACCCCCGTGCATGTCCCGATTCTAGCCACGAAGATATTAAGATTGCATTGGATTTTCGTTCGCCTTGCCGTCATGCGTCCCGATGTGCCATCTGCCGCGCCTTGATGACACCACGTCGCCCTCTTATCGCCGTCGACGGCCCCGCCGCGAGCGGGAAAGGTACGATCGCCCGTGCGCTCGCCAAGCACTTCGGAGTTGGCCACCTCGATACCGGCAAGCTGTACCGCGTCGTCGGGATGATGGTCCGCCTCGCGGGCGGCGATCCGGCCGACCCAGCTGCCGCGGTCGCTGCCGCCGAACGGCTCGACGCGGCGTTGCTCGACGACCCCGACCTGATGAGCGCGGCCAACGCGGCAAGCGCATCGGTTGTCTCGGTCCACCCCGGGGTTCGTGGGGCGCTGCTCGCCAGACAGTACGCCTTTGCGGCTGCACCTGAAGGGGCGGTACTCGATGGGCGCGACATTGGCACTGTCATCGTGCCCGACGCCCCCGCCAAGTTGTTTGTCACGGCGGTCGTCGAGGTGCGCGCCGCGCGCCGTGCTGCTGAATTGGCACGCGCGGGCCGAGCGCTGCCCCTTGACGTCGTTCTGGCCGACATCCGCGCGCGCGACGCCCGCGATTCCGGCCGCGCCGCCGCACCGCTGACGCGCGCTGCCGACGCCGTCTTGCTCGATACGTCGGAATTGAGTATAGGTGAGGCGGTTGCTCGTGCGATCGCGCTCGTCGAAGCGCGGCTGCGGGGTAGTTAGCAGACATTCAGGTCGGGCGGGGCGGTAGGCTTCGGTCGACCGAACGCCTGTTCAGGGCTGTGGGCGCTTGTGCCCCCGGTCGGCGAGGAACCGGCGGCGTGGTGTCGTCCGGACAACACAAGGCGCTTTATTACATGGCTTTAGCTGCCCAACCGACCCGCGACGATTTCGCGGCAATGCTCGAAAGCTCACTCGGGAAGAATCAATCGTTTGAAGGGCGGGTGGTCAAGGGCCGCGTCACCGCGATCGAAAACGACCTTGCCGTGATTGATGTCGGGCTGAAGTCGGAAGGCCGTGTCCCCTTACGCGAATTCGCTGCTCCCGGGATGAAGGCCGAACTCAGCGTCGGTGACGAAGTCGAGGTGTATGTCGACCGTGTCGAGAATGCGATCGGCGAGGCAATGCTGTCGCGCGACCGTGCCCGCCGCGAAGCCGCATGGGATACGCTTGAGACGCAGTATGCCGCCAACGAGCGCGTCGAGGGCGTTATCTTCGGGCGCGTTAAGGGCGGCTTCACCGTCGATCTGTCGGGTGCAGTCGCCTTCCTGCCTGGCAGTCAGGTCGATATCCGCCCGGTTCGCGACGTTACCCCGCTGATGAACCTGCCGCAGCCGTTCGTTATCCTCAAAATGGACCGCAAGCGTGGCAACATCGTCGTCTCACGCCGCTCGATCCTCGAGGAATCACGCGCGGAGGCACGCACCGGACTGATCCAGTCGCTCGCCGAAGGCCAGATCGTCGACGGCGTCGTCAAGAACATCACCGACTACGGCGCCTTCGTCGACCTTGGTGGTATCGACGGTCTGCTTCATGTCACCGACATGAGCTACAAGCGCGTCGGTCACCCGAGCGAAGTCCTCAACATCGGCGATACGCTTCGCGTTCAGATCGTTCGCATCAACCGCGAGACCCAACGCATCAGCCTCGGCATGAAGCAGCTTGAGGCCGACCCGTGGATTACTGCTGCCGCCAAATATGCGGTCGATAGCCGCCACACCGGGCGCGTCACCAACATCACCGAATATGGCGCTTTCGTCGAGCTGGAGGCGGGCATCGAAGGCCTTGTCCATGTCAGCGAGATGAGCTGGGTTAAAAAGAACGTCCACCCCGGCAAGATCGTCAGCACCAGCCAGGAGGTCGAAGTTCTCGTCCTCGAAGTCGACGAGGAAAAGCGCCGGATTTCGCTTGGCCTTAAGCAGGCGCAGCGGAACCCGTGGGAGGTTTTCGCGGAGCAGTATCCGGTCGGATCGACCGTCGAGGGCGAAGTCAAGAACGCTACCGAATTTGGCCTGTTCGTTGGCCTCGATGGCGATGTCGATGGCATGGTGCATATGTCCGATATCGCGTGGGGTTTGACCGGCGAGCAGGCGCTCGCGGCGCACCACAAGGGTGAGCGGATCCGCGCCAAGGTGCTTGAGGTCGATGTCGAGAAGGAGCGCATCTCGCTCTCGATCAAGGAACTCGACGACAGCCGCGTCACCCAGCCCGTTGCCCATGCTGACGGCGGCAGCGACCTCCGCAAGAACCAGATCGTCACTTGCACCGTCGTCGATAATCGTGACGGCGGTATCGAGGTTCAGGTTGGCGAGGACGGTCCGCTGGCGTTCATCAAGCGTGGTGACCTCAGCCGCGACCGCGACGAGCAACGTCCCGAGCGCTTCCAGGTCGGCCAGAAGGTCGACGCGATGGTAATCGGCTTTGAACGCGGCAAGAAGCCGATGCTGAGTATCAAAGCGATGCAGATCACCGAAGAGAAGGCTGCCGTCGCTCAGTACGGGTCGAGCGATTCGGGGGCGAGCCTCGGCGACATCCTCGGCGCGGCGCTCAACCGCGCCAAAGACACCGACAAGGCCTGAGACGGTCGCAACGGCCCCCCAACCGGGATCTACGGACCCCGGTTGGGGGCTTTATCTTTTCTAGGTCTGCGCGTGGCGCCTAGCGGTGTCGGATCGGGCCTGTAAAAAGTCCCGCCGCTAATCAACCAAGACACGGGTTCAGTCTGCGCGGCGTGAAAGATGGTGACCCCTACGGGAATCGAACCCGTGCTTCAGCCGTGAAATCTAGTTTCTCAACAAATTCAATACCCCGTAGCCATGTTGCGGTCTTGTTCGGCGATAATGTCGTCAATGGGTTAGACGGCAGGGGCCACGCGGCGAACGCGATCAATCCGGCGCAGATCCCCCAATGTCACTCGAGTAATGCCGCTGGCCGCCGCATCGCTGCGCCGATAACCGCAAAGCCGGCGATCAAAAGGCTCCAGGTCATCGGTTCTGGCACCGCCGCCGGGTCTGGTAGCGCCTGCAGTAGATCGAGCGTGACGAAGCCATCGGCGGCGTATCCGCATCTGCCACGGCTGGCAGTGCAGACGACGCGCGCCGCCGACTATGCGGTGCTGGCGGCATGACACCATCGACCGGCGGGACGATGCCGGCGG
>JAYTXW010000280.1:0-6409 GCA_043742745.1 Sphingomonadaceae bacterium | reverse complement strand
CCCCCGCCTGGCCACCCCATGAATATCCTGTCGGGTGGCCGGGCGGGGGAGCGGGACGGCACAGGCTGACCGACAACACCATCATTCTTCGTTGAAGCGATAGCCGACACCGTACAGCGTCTCGATCGCCTTGAACGCCGGGTCGACGACGCGGAATTTCTTGCGTAGCCGCTTGATATGACTATCTATTGTTCGGTCGTCGACATAGACATCGTCGTGATAGGCGGCGTCCATCAGCTGGTCGCGCGACTTGACGAAACCGGGGCGGGCGGCGAGCGCCTCGAGGATCAGGAATTCGGTGACGGTCAGCGCGACGTCGCCTTCGCTCGTGCCCGCCCCCGGCGGTGCGGCCCAGCTGACACGGTGGCGCGCGGGGTCCATCCGCAGCCGCCCGCGAACGATCGCCGGACCCGGGGCGGCCTCGCCCTCGCCCGGCGGCAGCCCCTTGCGGCTCGCCGCGCGACGCAGGACGGCACGAATCCGCTCGATCAATAACCGCTGCGAAAACGGCTTGCCGATATAATCGTCCGCCCCCATTGCCAGGCCGAGCGCCTCGTCGATCTCGGTGTCCTTCGACGTCAGGAAGATGACCGGCACGTCGACCTTGTCGCGCAGCCGCCGCAGCAGCTCGATCCCGTCGAGACGCGGCATCTTGATGTCGAGGACGGCGAGGTCGGGCGGCGTTTCGACCAGTGCCTTCAACGCCGCCGCGCCGTCCGAGTACTGCCGCACGGCGAACCCCTCCGCCTGCAACGCGATCGACACCGACGTCAGGATGTTACGGTCGTCGTCGACTAGGGCGATGGTGGCGGACATTCAGAGCCTGGGGTTGACGCGCACCGTTGCTCTGCCCTGTCGCTGCGTCATGGGCAAGCGCAACGCCGCCCGCACTTTGACGCGCTGCCCGGCCGACTGTTAGCGAAACGTCAAGCGGCACGCTGCTAGAAGGTGCCACATCCCTTGGAGACGTTGCCCGTGAACCCTGCCCCCGCTTCCCGTCACGGCCTCGATACGATCGGCTTTCCGACGACTGCCGCACTCCATTGGAACCTGGCGACGGCGCCGCTGGTCGAACTCGCGCTGGCACGGGGCGAAGGCGTGTTATCGAAGGACGGCGCGCTCGTCGTCGCCACCGGTGCCCATACCGGACGGTCGGCGAACGACAAGTTCATCGTCTCCGACGCCGTGACCGAGCCGGTGATCTGGTGGGGCAAGACCAACAAGTCGATTACGCCCGAACAATTCGCCCTTCTGCGCGCCGATTTCGCCACCGCGCTCGCGGCGAAGGAAACCCTGTACGTCCAGGATCTGTTCGGCGGATCGCAGCCCGAACACCGCGTCCACGTCCGCATCATTACCGAATTTGCGTGGCATTCGCTGTTCATCCGCACGCTGCTCGTGCGCCCCGAGGTCGCCGCCCTCGCCGACTTCCTGCCCGAATTCACAATCGTCGACCTGCCGAGCTTCCGCGCCGACCCCGCCCGTCACGGCTGCCGCGGTGAGACGATTGTCGCGGTGGATTTCACCGGCAAGACGATCCTGATCGGCGGGACGCGCTATGCTGGCGAGATGAAGAAGTCGGTCTTCTCGATCCTCAACTACCTGCTCCCGCCGCACGGCATCATGCCGATGCACTGTTCGGCCAACGTCGGCGCGGACGGGCGGACAGCGGTGTTCTTCGGCCTGAGCGGAACCGGCAAGACGACGCTGTCGGCCGATGCCTCGCGGACGTTGATCGGTGACGACGAGCACGGCTGGTCGGACACCGCCGTGTTCAATTTCGAAGGTGGCTGCTACGCTAAGGCGATCCGCCTGTCGGCTGAGGCCGAGCCCGAAATCTATGCGACGACAAAGCGGTTCGGGACGGTCCTCGAAAATGTCGTCATCGACGCGCAAACCCGCGAAATCGACCTCGACGACGCCAGCCTCGCCGAAAACAGTCGCGCGTCCTACCCGATCGACTTCATCCCCAATGCGAGCGCCGACAACCTTGGCCCGGTCCCGGCGAACGTCATCATGTTGACCGCCGATGCATTCGGCATCCTCCCCCCGATCGCGAAGCTGACGCCCGAACAGGCGATGTACCATTTCCTGTCGGGCTATACCGCGCGCGTCGCCGGGACCGAGATTGGCGTGACCGAGCCCGACGCGACCTTCTCGACGTGCTTCGGCGCGCCGTTCATGCCGCGCCACCCGTCAGTCTATGGCAATCTGCTCAAGGAGCGGATCGCCAAGGGCGGGGTCGATTGCTGGCTCGTCAACACCGGCTGGACCGGCGGCGGCGCGGGAACCGGCGGGACCGGCAGTCGGATGCCCATCCGCATCACCCGCGCGCTGCTCAACTCCGCCCTCGACGGCAGCCTGAACGACGCCGAGTTCCGCACCGATCCCAATTTCGGCTTTCAGGTCCCGATATCGGTGACCGGCGTCGAGCCGCGCATTCTCAACCCGCGCGAAACCTGGGCCGACAAGGACGCCTATGACGCGAAGGCCAAGGCGCTCGTCGGGATGTTCGTCGATAATTTCGCGCAGTTCGAGGATCACGTCGACGCGGGGGTGCGTGCATCAGCACCGAAGGCGGCGTAGACTATCGGTCGGGCGGCTAAGGGGACGTTGACATGACCAAGGGCACCGTCCTCGTCACCGGCGCGTCGGGCTACATCGCCGGGTTCGTCATCAAGGACCTGATCACCGACGGCTGGGCGGTGCGCGGCACGATCCGCAGCCTCGCCAAAGCTGATGCGGTGCGCGCAAGCCTTGGGGTGAGTGCCGACCAGCTCCCCCTCACCGCCGCCGACCTGACCGCCGACACGGGTTGGGGTGACGCCGTCACCGGGTGCGACTTTGTCCAGCACATCGCCTCGCCGCTGCCGACCGGCGCGATTCGGAGCGACGACGAGTTGATCGTTCCCGCCCGCGACGGCGCGCTCCGCGTGGTCCGGGCGGCGCACGCCGCCGGGGTCAAGCGCGTCGTCATGACCTCATCGGTCGCGGCCATGTACTACGGCATGACGGGGCAGAACCGGACCTATACCGAAGCTGACTGGAGCGATCTGACGTCGCCCGCGACCAATGCCTACGCCAAGTCGAAGACGATCGCCGAACGCGCCGCGCGGGATTGGGTCGCAGCGGTCTCGAAAGAACGGGGTGGCGGCGGCATGGAATTTTGCACGATCAACCCGGCGCTGGTTCTCGGCCCGGTGCTCGGCGGCGATTTTTCAGGGTCGCTCGCAGTCGTCACCAAGATGCTGAACGGCGAACTGCCCGGACTGCCCGCGATCAGCTTTGGCATTTGCGATGTTCGCGACATTGCCGCCGCGCACGTCGCCGCGATGACGACCCCGGGGATCGACGGCGAGCGCTTCCTGTGTTCGGGCGAGACGATGGCGATGGCCGACGTCGCCGCGATCCTGAAAAGCCGCCTCGCCGATCAGGCCAAGCGCGTGCCGACGATGAAGCTGCCCAACTTCCTCGTCCGCCTGTCGGCGCTGTTCGATCCCGAAATCAAGCTGGTGCTGCCCGAACTCGGACGCACCCGCGTCGGCGATGCGCGCCATGCCCGCGCGGTCATCGGCTGGAACCCCCGCCCCGCCGCCGAAACAATCGTCGACACCGCGCGGAGCTTGATCGCGGCGGGGTTGGTGAAGGGTTAGGCAGGTTGACCGCTGCGACCGCGTAAGCGGCGGTCGCGCAGCGGCTTGGGGGGACGATGGCGATGCGTAAGATGGCCCTCGGGCTGGCAATCGGGCTGTGCACAGCGCACCAGGCCTTCGCGCAACCGCCGATCGAAGCTTATGGCCAACTTCCCAGCGTCGACCTGATCGAGATTTCTCCCGATGGCAGCAAGATTGCAATGGTGGCCGGGGGCGACCACGAGCGCAGGTTTCAGATTCGCAGCACCGCCGACCTGAAGGTGCTGCACGGCGGCTCGGTTGGCGATGCCAAGGTTCGCGCCCTCATGTGGGCGGGCGAAACCCATGTTTTGATCGCGACTTCGAAGACGGCTTCGGTGATCGAACTGACGGGCGACAAGCATGAATTTCTGCTGATCGCCGATTACAACCTTACGACCGACCGCGACGTTCAGCTGCTGAACGGCGGCGTCTTCGGGGTCGAGCGGATGCTCAACACGGCGGCCGCGCTGCCGGCGGTGCGGATGATCGACGGCCACCCGGTCGCTTTCCTCGAAGCCATATCTTATCCTGGCGGGGGCCCTGTCCTGGCGTTGGTCAAGACCGATCTTGACACCGGCGGTTCACGCCTCGCCGCGCTCGGTACGTCGGCAACGCGAGGATGGCTCGTCGACAAGGCGGGCAAGATCGCGGCACGGATCGACTATGACGCCCGTGACAGCGTGTGGAAATTGCTGACACTCCACGACGGCCATCTCGGCCAGTCGCTGCGCGAGGTGACGCCGATCGAAACCCCGATCGTCCATGGCTTTGGCCGCGATCCCGCGTCGGTACTGGTCAAATTGCCCAGCGACGGCGGCGAGGAGCTACAATATCGCGAGGTCGCCTTCGGGGCCGACCATGCATCGGAACCTATCGCTGCACTAACGGGTGGGAGGCCAATTCACGACCGCCGAACCGGAACGGTCGTGGGCGTCCGCCGCGATTCTGGCGCGAGCGTGGGCTATACGTTTTTTGCCCCCGACGACATGAAGTTATGGGGACAGGTGACGCGGGCATTCCAGAATGCCGTGGTCACCCTCCAATCATGGTCCGATGATCATCGGAAGGTCGTTGCTCAAGGTCGAGGGCGGCGCGTTCGGCGCGGCGTTCTTCCTGCTCGATACGACCACGCATCGCGAAGACTGGCTCGCGGACGTCTATCGCGAGGTCACCGCCGACGATGTGCTTGAACGGCGGCTCATTCATTATCCAGCCGCCGACGGCCTGAGCATTCCGGCCTATCTGACCCTCCCCGCCGGTGGCGTCGCCAAGAAGCTGCCGCTCGTCGTCCTGGTCCACGGCGGGCCAGGTGCGTGCGACGAGGCCGGGTTCGACTGGTGGTCGCAGGCGCTGGCGTCGCGCGGCTATGTCGTCCTGCAACCCCAATTCCGCGGGTCGACTGGGTTTGGCGAAGGCTTGCACACGTCGGGCTGTGGCGAATGGGGGCGAAAGATGCAGACCGACCTGTCGGACGGGGTGAAATTCCTCAGCGATGCTGGCAGCATCGATCTGGCACGAGTCGCGATTGTGGGCGGCAGCTATGGTGGGTATGCCGCGCTTGCCGGGGTCACGCTGCAATCAGGCATTTATCGGTGTGCGGTGTCGCTCGCCGGTCCGTCGAATCTCCGCGCGATGCTCACAGCCGCGAAGCCGCAAGGACGGAGCACCAATGCACTGCGGTTTTGGCAGCGCTTCATGGGGGCGGCATCGCCGACCGACCCGCTGCTTGACACGATCTCGCCGCTGAAGGCAGCGGCGAATGCGACCGTGCCGATCCTGTTGATCCACGGCGCCGATGATACTATCGTGCCGTTCGAGCAAAGCAAGGCGATGGCCGCCGCGCTGACAAAGGCCGGTCGGCCGACAACCGTCGTCACGCTGCCGGGCGAGGACCACTGGCTATCGCGTGGCGAAACGCGGACGGCGATGTTGAAGGCGACGGTCGATTTCCTCGCGGCGCATCTGCCGATCGTAACGGCGGCACCCGCACCCTAGGCAAGCGCGGCTTCGCGCAGCTATGACGGCGCGGTACGGCAGGGGACGAATATGCAAATAATCGGGGTCATCGGCGCGGGGTTGATGGGGAACGGGATCGCGCACGTCGCGGCGCTCGCCGGGTATGACGTCATCCTGTCCGACGTTGCCATGCCCCGCGTCGAGGCGGCGAAGGCGACAATCGCGGCGAACTTGGCGCGCGCGGTCAAGAAGGGCACCGTCGACGCCGCTGCGGTCGACCTGACGCTTGCGCGCATTACGCTGACCACCGATGCCGCCGCCTTCGCCAACGCCGACCTTGTCATCGAGGCGGCGACCGAAAACGAGGGTATCAAGGCGAAAATCTTCGCCGACCTATGTCCGCGCCTGAAACCGGCGGCGCTGCTTGCGACCAACACCTCGTCGATTTCGATCACGCGGCTGGCCGCCGCGACCGATCGCCCCGACCGCTTCACCGGCGTCCATTTCTTCAACCCTGTCCCGGTCATGGCGCTCGTCGAGATCATCCGCGGGCTGGCGACGTCGGACAAAACGGCGGCGGCGATGCAGAGCTTCGCGACGCGGCTCGGCAAGACCGCGGTAGAAGCCGCCGACGCTCCCGCGTTCATCGTCAACCGCGTGCTGTGCCCGATGCTCAACGAGGCGATCTTCGCGCTCGGTGAGGGCGTCGGTTCGGTTGTCGATATCGACACCGGATTGAAGCTCGGTGCGAACCACCCGATGGGGCCGCTGACGCTCGC
>JAYTXW010000279.1:0-7271 GCA_043742745.1 Sphingomonadaceae bacterium | reverse complement strand
TAACGCCGTCCACCTCGTCCGCGACATGAACCTCGCCGCCGCCGGTATCGCCCGCGCCGCCGCCGACGACTATGCGGCGCGCGACGGTCGCCCGCGCTTTGTCGCCGGGGCGATCGGCCCAACCAATAAGACACTGTCGCTGTCGCCCGACGTCAACGACCCCGGCTTTCGCGCGGTTGGCTTCGACGAGGTCAAGGCGGTCTACGCCGATCAGGCGGCGGCGCTCATCGACGGCGGCTGCGACTTTATTTTGATCGAAACAATCTTCGACACCTTGAACGCCAAGGCGGCGATCGTCGCGATTATGGAGCTCGCCGATACACGGGGTTGCGAGATTCCGTTGATGATCTCGATGACGGTCACCGACATGAGTGGGCGCAACCTGTCGGGCCATTCGGTCGAGGCGTTCTGGTACACCGTCCGCCACGCGCGGCCCATGACGATAGGCCTCAACTGCGCGTTTGGCGCCGACCTGTTGCGCCCGCACGTCCAGGCGCTCAGCCCAATCGCCGACACGCTCGTCATGGTCTATCCCAACGCCGGCCTGCCCAACGACCTCGGCGAATACGACGAGCACCCGCACACCACCGGCGAGTTCATCGGCGAATGGGTTGCGCAGGGGTTGGTCAATATCGTCGGTGGCTGCTGCGGGTCGACCCCGGCGCATATCGCGGCGATGGGCGCAGCGGTCGCGGGCAAGCCCCCGCGCGCCATTCCCCACCCCGCGTCGGCGCTCCGCCTCGCCGGGCTTGACCCAATGGTGATGAGCGAGGCGGCGTGATGGCGACCGCGTTCCAGCTCGACGACGACATCACCCCGCCACCATCCCGCGCCTCGTTCGTCAACATCGGCGAGCGGACCAACGTCACCGGCTCGGCGGCGTTCAAGAAACTCATCATGGCCGGCGACTATACCGCCGCCGTCGAGGTCGCGCGGCAACAGGTCGAGAACGGCGCGCAGATCATCGACGTCAACATGGACGAAGGCCTGCTTGACGCCGAGGTCGCGATGACCACCTTCCTCAAGTTGATCGCCGCCGAGCCCGACATCGCCCGCGTGCCGGTGATGATCGACAGCTCGAAGTGGAGCGTCATCGAGGCCGGGCTCCGCTGCGTTTCGGGCAAGCCGATCGTCAACTCGATCAGCATGAAGGAAGGCGAGGAGCCATTCCTGTCCGCCGCGCGGAAGTGCCGGATGTACGGCGCCGCCGCCGTCGTTATGGCGTTCGACGAGAAGGGCCAGGCCGACACCTGCGCACGCAAGGTTGAAATCTGCGGGCGCGCCTACGACCTACTCACCGGCGACGGCTTCCCGGCGGACGAGATCATTTTCGATCCCAACATCTTCGCCGTCGCGACGGGGATCGAGGAGCACGATAACTACGGCGTTGATTTCATCGAAGCGTGCCGCCTGATCAAGGTCCGCTGCCCCCACGCGCGGATCAGCGGCGGGGTGTCGAACACGAGCTTCAGCTTTCGCGGCAACGAACCCGTCCGCCGCGCGATGCACTCGGTGTTCCTGTACCACGCGATCGCCGCCGGGCTCGATATGGGCATCGTCAACGCCGGGCAACTCGATGTTTACGACACGATTCCACCTGAACTCCGTGATGCGTGCGAGGACGTTATCCTCAACCGCAACCCCCGAACTAACGTCACCAATACCGAGCGGCTGGTCGACATGGCCGACCGGTTCAAGGGCGGCGTCCAAGCCGAAAAGGCGACTGAAGAGTGGCGCGGATGGGCCGTCGACAAACGGCTTGAATACGCGTTAGTCAAAGGCTTGGACGCGTATGTTGTCGACGACACTGAACTCGCGCGCCTCGACGCGACCCGCCCGATCGACGTCATCGAGGGGCCGTTGATGGCGGGGATGAACGTCGTCGGCGACCTGTTCGGCGCGGGCAAGATGTTCTTGCCGCAGGTCGTCAAATCGGCGCGGGTGATGAAAAAGGCCGTTGCCCACCTGCTGCCGTACATCGAGACGGAGAAGCAGGAAGGCACGTCGTCGAAGGGCCGGATCGTCATGGCGACGGTCAAGGGCGACGTTCACGATATCGGCAAGAACATCGTCGGCGTCGTCCTCCAATGCAATAATTTCGAGGTCGTCGATCTTGGCGTCATGGTCCCGTGGTCGACGATCCTCAAGGCCGCGAACGACACGAAAGCTGATATGATCGGCCTGAGCGGCCTCATCACGCCGTCGCTCGACGAGATGGTCACCGTCGCCGCCGAGATGGAGCGCGCCGGCATGACGATGCCGCTCCTCATCGGCGGCGCGACGACCAGCCGCGTCCACACCGCCCTCCGGATCGCGCCCGCGTACAGCGGCCCAACGATCCATGTCCTCGACGCCAGCCGCGCGGTCGGCGTCGCCGGGGCGATGGTCAGCGAGACGATCAAGGACGAACTCGTCGATCGCACCGCTGCCGAATACGAAGCGATCCGCATCGCCCGCGCGAAGAAGGGCGACAGCAAACTTGTCCCCCTCGCCGTTGCCCGCGCCAACGCCTTTCGCGCCGACTTCGCCACGCACCCGCCGGTGCCCCCGCGCGACCGCCGCGTCGTCTTCAACGACTATCCGCTCGACCGGCTGGTGCCGTACATCGACTGGGTCCCGTTCTTCCGCGCGTGGGAGCTCGCCGGCAACTATCCCGCGATTCTGACCGACCCCGTCGTCGGCGAGGCGGCAACTGCGCTGTTCGCCGACGCGCAGGCGATGCTCAAGTCGCTCGTCGCCGAAAAATGGCTGACCGCGAACGGCGTCGCCGCCTTCTGGCCCGCCCGCCGCGACGGCGACGACGTGATAGTAACCGTCAACAACACTCCTCCCCGCTCGGGGGAGGTGGCGCATAGCGCCGGAGAGGGCCAGGCCAGCCGCGACGTTCGTGTCCCCTTCCTCCGCCAGCAGGTCGAGAAGCGCGAGGGCCGCCCCAACTCGTGCCTCGCCGACTTCATCGCAGACGGCGACGACTGGCTCGGCGGCTTCGCGGTGACGGCGGGGCAGGGGATCGAACCCCACCTCGCGCGCTTCAAGGCGGCGCACGACGATTACAACGACATATTGTTGAAAGCGCTCGCCGACCGCCTCGCCGAGGCGTTCGCCGAGCATCTCCACGAGCGCGTCCGCCGCGAATTCTGGGGCTATGCCCCCGACGAGGCGCTCAGCCCCGACGACCTCGTCCGTGAAAACTACGCCGGCATCCGCCCCGCCCCCGGCTACCCCGCGTGCCCCGACCACAGCGTCAAACCCGACCTGTTCGAATTGTTGGGCGCGACCGACGCCACCGGCATCGCCCTGACGGAAAGCTTCGCGATGATGCCTACGGCGGCGGTCAGCGGCTATTACTTCGCCCACCCACAAGCGAGCTACTTCGGCGTCGCGCGCGTGGGGAAGGATCAGGTCGCAGATTACGCCAAGCGGCGGGGGGTGGGGGTGGAGCAGGCGGAGACTTGGTTGCGGCCGAATTTGGATGGGTGAGTGGGGACGAAATATGCAAGGTTACCTGAAATACTTTTTGTCGCTAATTGTTATGATAAATATCAGTGCAGCGTCAGCAAAGGATTGGTGGATACTTAGCACCGATAAAGATAGAGACATTATTTCATTTATAGATGCAGACAGTATTATTAGAGGCGAGGATGGTTATCTTAGGTATTGGCAAAAAACTATTTCCCGCCTGCCAACTGTGTCCGGCGCGACCGACATCGAACTTAAATCTGCTGTTGACTGTAAAGTCCGGTCGACAAAGTCTGAACAGGTGACAGCTTTTGGTCCGCACGGGGACTTGCTGGGTCACCAGTCGGATTATTCAAGAGCTTGGGAAATTGCCTCCCTTGATAGTATCGGTATGCGAGCTATCGATTTTGCTTGCTCGGAAAAAAAGGATTGGCCACGGCGTTGGAAGCGTTTGGGCGATGTAAATATACATTTGGAAGCTAATAATTGGCGTTCGATGCGATAGTCGCAATGACCCCCCAACAAACCCTCGACATCTTCATCGATCGCTTCATCCCCGAGGTCGCGGCGACCGCGCGCCGCGCGCTGGCTATGGTGGGTGCGCGGCTGCCAAGGGCGACGGTGCTGGTGTATGATAATCACAACGCGCTCGCGATTGCCTTCGGGCCGAGCGACAAGGCGCGGGCGGCAGTCTGCTCGGTCGCGCTTTACCCGCGCTGGGTCAGCCTGTTTCTCGTCGGCGGCCAGACCCTGCCCGATCCAGCCGGCCTGCTCGAAGGCGGCGGCGGCACGATGCGCCACATCAAGCTGACCGGCGACCGCGTTGACGACCCCGCCGTCGCCCCACTCCTCGACACCGCCGCCGCGAGCGCCGCGACGCCGATCGACCCGGCAGGGCAGGGGCGGCTGTTCATCAAATCGATCGCCGCGATGCAGCGCCCCCGCCGCCCCTGACCCGCACGGAATGCCGGTGCGCGTGGGCAGTCGCTGGCGTAGAAATCGCTGTCCTACACCCCATATACCTGTTATGTTCCTACATGGTCGTCGCAGGGCGACTGTCGCTCTTTCTCATTGTTGGTGACGACCCGGCGCGAACAGCAGGCGCATGACCACGATCCATCCTGCATCGGCACGCTTAGGCGCTGATTTACCCCCGCTACCGTGTGATGTGTGTGATGTTTCGATCGCGCGATCGATCGACCGAGCAAGATTTTCCGTAGGGGGGTGAATCAAGAAACACGTGCGTCGGCGTGACCTTCGATTCGCGTTGGCGTTGGATTGCGGGGTGAGACAGCGCGGCGGCGGCGGCGGCGGGGGCGGCGACTCGGGCTAGGCGGCGTCGATCTCGACGAGGACCATGCCGTCGCCGACCTGATCGCCTTCGCCGAAGTGGACCGCGCGGACGGTGCCGGCGACCTTGGCGACCAGCCGGTGCTCCATCTTCATCGCCTCGAGGACGAGGAGCCGGTCGCCAACCGCGACCGCCGCGCCGACCGCGACATCGAGCGCGAGGACCCTCCCCGACATCGGCGCGACGACCCGCCCGTCGCCGCCGGGTTCGGCCGCTGCGAGGTGCGGGGCGCGCCGCGACAGGCGGGCGGCGACCCCGGCGATGCGGACCTCGACGGTGTCCTCGTCGGCGACGACGATGGCATTGACGCGACGCCCGTCGATGTCAGCGGCGAAGGCGATGTCGTCGGTAAAGTGACCGGTAGCGGTGATGGGGGCGGCAAGCCCTTCAATTGTGCACCCCGTGATCGTCAGCGCGACCCGGCTGCCGTCGGGGCGGAAGAGGTCGACGTACCGCCGCGCGGGCAGGTTGAGCCGCCAGTCGCCGAAGCGTTCGAACAGTGTCGGGGTCGCGGGGATAACCGGAGCGGTGGCGAGCGCGGCGACGACGACCGCGTCGTCGCCGACGCCTTCGGGGGGACGTAGATCGGCCTCGTGGCGGGCGATGAAGCCGGTGTCGATGTTGCCCGCACGGAACGCCGGATGGTCGATCAGGCGGGTGAGGAAGGCGCGGTTGGTCCGCACCCCCTCGACGACAGACCCGTCGAGCGCGGCGACCAGCCCGTCTATCGCGCTGGCCCGGTTGGGACCATACGCGATGACCTTGGCGATCATCGGATCGTAGAAGACGCTGATTTCGCTGCCCGTCTCAACGCCCGAATCGATGCGGGGCGCAGCCCCACCGTTGGCGAAGCGCGCCTTGCCGGGGAAGCGGACACGGGTCAGCGTCCCGGTCGAAGGGAGAAAGCCGCTGTCGGGGTCCTCGGCATACAGCCGCGCCTCGACCGCGTGGCCGGTGGCGTGGATCGCGTCCTGATACGCCGGCAGCATCTCACCACGCGCGACGCGGAGCTGCCACTCGACGAGGTCGAACCCGGTGATTGCTTCGGTTACGGGGTGCTCGACCTGGAGGCGGGTGTTCATCTCCATGAAGTAGAACGCCGGATCGCCATGAGCATCGACGGCATCGAGGTCGAGGATGAACTCGACCGTTCCCGCGCCCTCATAGGCGATCGCGGTAGCGGCGGCGCAGGCCGCGATGCCGAGCGTGTGGCGCAGGCGGTCGGACAGTCCCGGTGCCGGGGCTTCCTCGATCACCTTCTGGTGGCGGCGCTGGAGCGAGCAGTCGCGCTCGAACAGGTGGACGACATTGCCGGCGGCGTCGGCGAAGACCTGGACTTCGACGTGGCGCGGGCGGGCAATCAGCTTTTCGAGCAGGACCCCGTCGTTGCCGAAGGCGCGCCCCGCCTCGCGCTGGGCGGCGAGGAGCGCCTCGGCAAACTCGGCCTTGGCGTGGACGGCGCGCATCCCTTTGCCGCCACCGCCAGCGACGGCCTTGATCAAGAGGGGGAAGCCAATCTGCGCGGCGGCGCGCTCGAGGCGGACAAGGCTCTGATCGTCGCCCTGATAGCCGGGGGTGGTCGGCACCCCGGCCTTCTTCATCACCGCCTTCGCCCCGTCCTTGAGCCCCATCGCGCGCATCGCGGCGGCAGGCGGGCCGACGAATATCAGCCCCGCGGCGCGGACGGCGTCGGCGAAGTCGGCGTTCTCGGACAGGAAGCCATAGCCGGGGTGGACGGCGTCGGCCCCGGAGCGGGCGGCGGCGTCGAGGAGCTTGGCGCTGTCGAGGTACGACTCCGCGGCAGGCGAGGGGCCGATGTGAACCGCCTGGCCCGCCTCACGGACATGGAGGGCGTTCCGGTCGGCGTCGGAATAGACCGCGACGGTGGCGATCCCCATCCGGTGGGCGGTGCGGATAATCCGGCGCGCGATCTCGCCGCGGTTGGCGATGAGGAGCTTTTTCACGGCGTAGGCTCAGCGCATGGATAATCAACCATTAGTTGCAACCAAATCAAAATGCGAACGTCGCCCTGAAGGTAAGTCTTCTTGTTCCTCAGTCCCGATACAATTTTGTTGACTACATCCGATGTCTCTATCCCCTGAGGCAGACAGAACATTTCCGATTTAAAAGACTGCTTGGAGCGACGGATCACAGCTGAATTGGCACCATCGACATAGCCACGAAAGTATGCTTTGCAACTAGGTAACTCTATTGAATTCGAAGAACATAACTTCACCAGATCGGAGCCTGATTCTAATTTGGGAGTTGGCGCCGGGTTGATCTGCGCCGCTACGGCTGTGCCGCCGTACAGGCAAACCAGCAGAATGAAATTTGCAGATAAAGGTTTTGTCATATCAGGTCACATCCGGAACGTGCCGAAGCGCGTTTCCTGTATCGGTTGGGTGAGGCTGGCGGCGAGGCTGAGGGCGACGACGCGGCGGGTGTCGGCGGGGTCGATGAC
>JAYTXW010000278.1:0-5665 GCA_043742745.1 Sphingomonadaceae bacterium | reverse complement strand
GGTAGATGTTGGCCAACAGCGGACTCGCGATATCGAAAACGGTGACCGTCGCGGCAAGGGCAAGCGTGATGCGGGCAGCGGTGGTCTTCATGCGACGTCCCTCCGGATACCCAGCGTGCGGCCGGGCCCACGCTGTGATGATGAACCGGTCGATCACCGCCCGCAACCCCGCCCTTGGCCACGACCGATCGGGCTACACTCCCAGCCCGGTTGCCACCTGTTCGGCCAGTGACGCAAATGCTGTCGCTTGCGGTCCCACCCCCGCCGCCGGTGGCAGCCCGGCGTCTGACGCAAGGCGGACCGCCATGTCGAGCGGAATCCCGCCGAGAAAGGCGATTCCCGCCGCCGCCGCTGCGTCGCGTGCCCCGCCGTGCCCGAAGATATCGGTCGCGACGCCGCACGACGGGCAGACGAACGTGCTCATGTTCTCGACCAGGCCGATGATCGGTACCCCGACCTCGGTGAACATGGCGATCGCCCGACGTGCATCGATCAGCGCGAGGTCCTGCGGCGTTGACACGATGATCGCACCGGTCGGCTTGACCTTTTGCGCGAGCGTCAACTGGATGTCGCCGGTGCCGGGTGGCAGGTCGACGACCAGCACATCAAGCAGGCCCCATTCGCCCGATTCGACCATCTGCGTCATCGCCGACGCGGCCATCGGCCCGCGCCAGATGATCGCCTTGCCGGGATCGGTCATCATCCCCATCGACAACGCCTTGATCCCGAACGCCGTTGCCGGAACCAGCCGGTTGTTGTCGAGTTGCGCGCGCTCGGTCAGCCCGAGAAGCGTCGGTACCGACGGGCCGTAGATATCGGCGTCGAGCAGCCCTACCGCCAGCCCGCGCCGCGCCAGCGCCACGGCGAGATTGACCGCGACGGTCGATTTGCCGACGCCACCCTTGCCGCTCGCAACAGCGACGATCGTGCGAATGCCCGCGACCGGCCCGGTTCGAACTTCGGGCGCAGTGCCACGCTCGGCGGTCAGGATGATCCGCGCCGCCGTCACGCCGGGAACCCGGCGCACGGCGAGGTCGACCGCCGCGTGGAGGCGTTCGGCGTCGTCCTTGGCCAGACTGTCGACAAGGAGGACGAGGCCGACCCCGCCGTCATCCTTGACGACGATACCACCGGCGCGCTGGGTCGTGATTATGTCGCCGCCACCGGCGGGGTCGGCGACCGCACGCAGGGCGGCAATGATGGTGTCCTTCGACGTCACGGCAAGTCCTTCACACCATGTTCCGGGGCGCGGCGGTGCGTCCCTCGCAATCGCCGCTCCGCCCCCGTATATAGATCGTCTCGCTGACGCAATTTTCGATACGGTGGCCATGCTCGCGCAGTTCAATAACGACAGTTCCGATGGCGGCGGCCCCTGGGGCGGCGGCGATAGCACGAGCGGTGGCAGCAGCGGCGGCCCCAAAAGTCCGTGGGGCGAAGGCGCGCCGCGCCGCCCGACGCCGAACCGCGGCCCAACCGGGCGCAGCGAAATCGACGATTTCCTCCGCAGGAGTCAGGACCGGCTGCGTGGGTCGCTCCCCGGCGGCGGCGGGGGCGGCAGCCGCGGCACGGTGACGATTCCGTGGCTGCCGATCGCCGCCGCGATTTTAGGCATCTGGTTGTTCTTTACCGCGACCTACCGCGTTCAGGCGCAGGACCGCGCGGTTGTAATGCGCTTCGGCAAATATATCGAGACGACCGGCCCTGGCTTCCATTTCAAGCTGCCCGCGCCAATCGACACCGTCGTTCTGAAGAAGGTCGAACAGATTAATTCGGTCGATATCAGCGGTGGCGAGGGTGCCAGCGAAAACCTGATGCTCACTGGTGATCAGAATATCATCGACATCGCCTATGCCGTCCGCTGGAAGATCAAGAACCCCGAACTGTTCCTGTTCGAGCTCGCCGAGCCCGAGGCGACAATCCACGAGGTTGCCGAGGCGGCGATGCGCGCCGAGATTGGGCGCGCGACTCTGAACGACGCGATCGGCCCGCAACGCGCCCAGATTGCCGAGCAGGTCCGTCAACGGATGCAGGAGATCCTCGACACTTACCGCGCCGGGATTGACGTTCGCGGCGTCGACATCAAGCAGGCTGATCCACCCCCGGCGGTCAAGGATGCCTTTAACGACGTGTCGGCGGCGCAGCAGGATGCGGTTCAGGTCATCAACCAGTCGAAGGGTTACGCCCAACAGCTACTCGCCGTCGCTCAGGGGTCTGCGGCGCAATTTGACGCAGTCTATGCCCAATATAAGCTCGCCCCGGAAGTGACGCGCAAGCGCATGTATTTGGAAACGATGGAGAGTGTCCTGTCAAAGGTCGACAAGACGGTCGTCGAGCCGGGCAACATGCAAACCTATCTGCCATTGCCGGAGGTCCAGCGTCGCCGCGCGGCGGCGGCTCCGGCTCCGGCTCCCGCAAACCCCGTTCAGGCGAAGTAAGATGGCGCTGACCCGCAACCCTATCGCGTGGCTGATCGGCCTGTTTGTCTTTCTCGTTCTCGCGTCGGCGACGTTTTACACCGTCCCGGAAACCAAGCAGGCGATCGTTCTCCGTCTCGGTAAGCCCCAACGGATCGTCAACGCCTATGATGCGAAGGCGCGCTTTGGCGACACTGACGCCGGGCTAGTCGCCAAAGTGCCGTTCATCGAGAACGTCGTGTTCATCGACAAGCGCGTCCTCGATCTCGATATGCCGCAGCAGACGGTGCTGTCGACCGATCAGCTCCGGCTGGTGGTCGACGCCTTCGCGCGATTCCGCATCGTCGACCCGCAGCGGATGTATCAGACGGTGGGGACTGAGGATAATGTAAAGGACGCGCTCGCGCGCATCCTCGCGTCACGGCTGCGCAACGAGCTCGGCCGCCAGCCCTTCGTCGCGCTGCTCAGCCCCGAGCGGACCACGTTGATGGACGATATTCGCACCAGCGTGAACCGGCAGGCGGCGCAGTACGGCGCGCAGATCCTTGATGTCCGGATCAAGCGCGCCGACCTGCCGAACGGTGCGCCGCTCGAATCCGCCTACACGCGGATGCGGTCGGCACGCGCGCAGCAGGCGCTGACGATCCGCGCGCAGGGGAACAAGCAGGCGCAGCTGGTCCGCGCCGAAGCCGATGCCAACGCCGCGCACATCTATGCCGATGCCTTTGGCCGCGACCCGCAATTCTACGCCTTCTACCGGGCGATGCAGGCGTACCGCGAGACATTCAAGGATGGGTCGTCGACGGTCATTCTGTCGCCCAACAACGAGTTCCTCCACGAATTCGAGGGGCGTTCGCGCAAGTGAAGATAAACTGAAAACAACAAGCGGCGGTCGCTTGATTTTTACCGGCGTGTGGCCGAATTGCATCGCATGTCGCGCCCATTTGGCGAACTTTCAGGAGAAGTAGACCAGTGCGTATTCTTCGCAGCGTCATTCCCGCTCTCGTTCTTGTCGGCGGTGCCGCCGCCGTTCTGATGCCCGCCGGGGCGCAGATCGCGACCGCTCCTGGGGCGGCTCCCCCGGCGCAGAACGCCGTTCCCGCCCAGCTGACGACCGGCCCGATGTCGGCCCCGCGCAGCTTCGCCGATTTAACTGCGCGCCTCGCTCCCGCAGTTGTCAATGTATCGACGACGCAGAAGATCGAGATCGGTAAGGGCGGCATCCACGGCGGCGGCGCGCCGTCGAGCCTCGAGGAATTATTCCGGCGCTTCCAGGAGCAACAGGGCGGCCCGGACGGCGCTCCGACCACACGCGAAGCGACGAGCCTCGGCAGCGGCTTCATCGTCGATCCGTCGGGCTATATCGTGACCAACAACCACGTCATTTCGGGCGGCGAGCCAGGGTCGCCCCAAGCCAAGCTGCCGGTCGAAACGATAACTGTGACCCTCGCCGACCGCCGCGAATATAAGGCGCGGGTTGTCGGTCGCGACGTCCTGTCCGACCTCGCATTGCTCAAGATAGACGGCGCGAATCTGCCGTATGTGAAGTTCGGCAACAGCACGGCAGTGCGCGTCGGCGACTGGGCGATCGCGATCGGCAATCCGTTTGGCCTCGGCGGCACGGTGACGCACGGCATCATCTCGGCGCTCCACCGCAACATCCAGTCGGGTCAGTACGACCGCTACATCCAGACCGACGCGCCGATCAACCAGGGCAATTCGGGCGGGCCGCTGTTCGACCTCGACGGCAACGTCATCGGCATCAACACGGCGATCTTTTCGACCAGCGGCGGCAACGTCGGCCTCGGTTTCGCGATCCCCGCAGAACAGGCGCGCCCGGTCATTGAGCAGTTGATGAAGGGTAATACCACGGTCCAGCGTGGCTATCTCGGCATCTCGATCCAGCCGGTCACCGGCGGCATCGCCGAGGGCCTCGGCCTGCCCAAGGACCACGGCGAGATCGTCGCCGCCGTCGAACCGACCGGTCCCGCCGCCAAGGCCGGAATCAAGGCGGGCGACGTCGTCGTCAGCGTCGCCGGGCAGGACGTTACCTACGACAACTCGCTGAGCTATATTGTCGCCAACGTTGCCCCCGGCAGCCGGGTGCCGCTCGGCATCATCCGCGGCGGCAAGCGGATGACGATCGACGCGACCGTCACCCAGCGCCCGGCCGAACTCGCGCTGCGCGGTGGTGCGATTGTCCCGGTCGAGCCTGACACGCCCGACGCACCAACCGTCGCGCCGGGAACAGCGGCGGCGAAGGCGAGCCTCGGCGTCACGCTAACTCCGCTCACCCCCGCGGTGCGCAGCGAACTCAAGCTCGACGCCGCAACTGTCGGCGTCGCGGTCACTGCCGTCAGCCCCGACAGCGATGCTGCGATCGAAGGCCTTCAGCGCGGCGACATCATCCTGTCGATCAACCAAATCCCGACCCCGACGCCCGCCGCCGCCGCCGCGATCGTCGCGGAAGCGAAAAAGGCAGGCCGCGACACGGTCCTCGTCTTCTTCCAGCGGAGCGGTCAACCGCCGCGCTTCCTCGGCATCAAGTTGCTGGGTAAGTAAGCGCCTGCGGCTGGTGGAGGAAGGTCCTTTACGTTTGTCAACTAGCCGCAGAGTCGCGACGACCCGGCCGGCGGGTTGGTCGAACCTTTGCGCCCAAACCCGTCCGACGGCGCGGTTTTGCCGCGGCCCCTTTGCGATCCTCCCCCACCATGGGAGGATTTTCGTTACCGCCCGATCACCACGCCCTTCGGCAGGCAGAACCGCGTCTCGCCGTCGATCATCGCGTTGGCTTTATACTTGGCGACGTAGGCGTCCCACGCCGCATCGTGAACCGGTTCCTTCGCGCCATAGACGTGAACGGTGACGTAACTCGACGCCGACGGCTTCATCCCGCCCTTTGCTGGCACGAGCGTCGGCGCGGTTACGAACGCGTCGTCCTTCATGCCGTGGCTCGCATACCACGCCTTGTGATCCTTGACCGCGTCGAGGAACCCGGCCGGGGTCCCGGCGGCGGTCAGCTTCGACACGCGCATCGTCACCATCTGGTCGCCCCCGCACGCCCCGGCGGCGTGACCGGCGGTCGCGGTGAACGTCAGCACGACGGCAGCGAGCAACAGTTTCATGGCGGTCCCCTTGATTTGGAACTGCAGTCTAGCCCGGATTATTCACTGGACGGGCCATTCCCAGTTGGCGAGCGTAGCTTAACTTGCTGATTTAGTGTAGAGAAAGGTTGTTGACGCCACTCTCGA
>JAYTXW010000277.1:0-2839 GCA_043742745.1 Sphingomonadaceae bacterium | reverse complement strand
ATCGCGCTGATCCCGGTCGGGGTGACGCGGGCAATCGGCAGCCCCTCCTCGATCGCGCGGAGGCGGGCTTGCGCCAGATGCTGCGGCGGCCCCCAAGCGCCGAACCACGCATCGTTCGAAATGTTGACGATCCACGCCGGACGGTGCGCCGCGTCGACGACCGCGGCGGGAAAGATGACCTCGTAACAGATCTGGATACCCGCCGCCGGGAAGCCGGGGAGAGCAAGCGTGCGCGGCCCCGGACCGGGGAGGAAGTCGATCGCGCCGGGCGCAAGGCGGGCGAGACCAAGGCGCGTCATCAGCGGGCGCGCGGGAACATATTCGCCGAGCGGGACAAGGTGACTCTTGTCGTAGCGCGTGAGGAGGTCGGCGTGACTGTCGAGGACAAACAGGCTGTTGGTCGCCGCTGCCGGGGTGCCGTCGGCATTGCGGATCAGCGCCTCGCCGCCGAACAGCAGGAGGTCGCCGGGGCTGAGGATCGCCGCGAGGCGCGACCGCAGCGCCGGGTCCTCGGCGACGAGATCGAGGACGGCGGACTCCGACCAGACGGTGATCGACTGCGGGTGCGGCGCGCGCCCCAGCGCGCGGCGCGACAACGCGAGGTAGCGCGCGACGTGCTCGGCAGGGTCGTCGTATTTCGTGTCCTGCCCAATGTTCGGCTGGATGAGGTGGACGAGCGGGCCGGTCAGAGGGGCGGGGGGTGGCGAAACAAGGCGCGGAAGATACTGAACGACAAACAGTGCACCGACAACAAAGAAGGCATGGAGATTCTGGCGCCCAGTCTGGCGTCGCGGCGACAGGGCGATACCGCCGGCAGCCAGCACAGCCAACCCCGACAGCCCCAGCCCGCCAATCCATGCCGCTACCAGTCCAACCCCGCCCGCCGGCAGCCACGCCGCGCCGAGCGGGTTCCACGCGAACCCCGACAGGACATGGCCGCGGAGCCATTCGGTGAGCATCCACGCGGCGGCGAACACCAGCACGCGGCTGATCCGCCCGCCAGGCCACGCCCGTGCCAAGGCCGCAGCGATCCCCGGATAGATCGCGAGGAACATCGACAGCAGGACGACGGTCACCCAGCCCATGAATGCGGGCATCGCCGCCTGATAGGTGAAAGCGGTCGCGATCCAGTTGAGGCTGACGACGAATTGTCCCACGCCGAACAGCCACCCAACCAGTGCCGCGCCGCGGATTGTGCGCGCGTCGAGTGTCAGCGCGACAAGGACGGCGACCCCGGCGAGCGTCAGCGGCCACCAGTCGAGCGGGGCAAAGCCCAAAGCCGACAGGGCACCCGCGAGCAAGGCGATCAGCGGAGGAACGGCGCGCGGCATTGGCCGCCTGTAGCGAAGTCGAGTGACAGTTGAAACCGGCGGCGGTGCGCTTTGGCGCGCGTGCCAACAAAGGAGCCTGCCACCCCCGCAATCGGGGGTGGCAGGACGTCGGCTTACTGCGGCGCGGTCGTCACCGTGGTCGACGTCTTGTCGACCGCGACGGCGGCGCGTGCCGGGCGCGTGACGACACGGCGTGTCGCGCGGCGGGCGGGACGAACGACATGCGTGTGCGTCGTCGCAACGGTGGTCGCGACGGGCGCAGGGGCCGGGGTCTCGACGATTACCGGCGCGGGCGCGGGCGCGTTGCGCAGCGCGGTTGCCTCGGCATTGGCGTTCGCCGCCTCGGTTTGCGCGGCGGCGGCGCGGTCGCGCGCGGCGGCCGCCGAATCCTGCGCCGACACGGCGGCGGCCTCAGCATTCATCCGGCCCGCGCGCTCGGCAGCAACGCGCCGGTCCTGACCAACGACGTTGGCGCGGTCGGCGAGCTCGCTCGCGTGCTGGGCATCGCTGATCGCCTCTTCCTTGCGACCGCGGTCAAGGCGGGCCTTGGCCGACATCAGCGCATCGCGCGCTTGTGCGAGCGGCAGGCCTGCTGTGGCGTCGGCCCCGGCCTTCGCGGCGGCGTCGATTTTGGCCTGTGCGGCGGCTATCGCCTGACGCGCGCGATCGGCTTCACCGGCCAGAACTGGCATCGCGGTGGCGGCGAGCAGGAAGAACAGGCCCGCAGCGCGGACAAGACGATTGATAGACATGGTCGGAACTCCCAAAATAACGTGCAACGATTGCTCAACGGGTGCGACATCGTATCGGTTCCGTTTCGGTAATCGTTGCGGGGAAATAGGCTCGGTCGGGTGAACAATCCGTGACGGCGTTGTTCATGTTGGCGACTGCCAGGAAAGACACGCGCATGACCGAGCCAGCCGATGCTGCCGACCCCGCCGCCGCCATTCGTGCGATGATCGACCAGTGGGTGTCGCTGTCGCGTGCTTTGTCGGGGGCGGCTGCCGGGGAAGCGCCGACACGCTTTAATCTCGGCGCTGTGTCGACGCAGGTGCTTGGCGCGGTCAACCTGCCGACGCGTGCCGAGGTTCTCGCTGTCGCCGCGGCGGTCGCGGCGGTCGATGCGCGGCTGGCGCGGATCGAGGCGCTGTTGGTGCCGAACGCCACCGCCGCGCGTTCAGCCCGCTCAACTGCTAGGAGCACGACAATGGCCGACCTGTCACAGATCAAGGAACATATGAATGTCGTCGGCGCGGACGGCGTCCATGTCGGCACCGTCGACCATATCGACGGGCACCGCATTAAGCTGACCAAGGACAGCAGCACCCATCATCACCATCACTGGATTTCGGGCGGGCTGGTCGCCGGGGTCGAGGGCAACGACGTGCGCCTGTCGGCAAACGGCGACGTTGCCGTGACGTTCGAGGAAGAAAGCTGAGGGGCGCATAATCTCCTTGCCGTCATCCCCGCGCAGGTGGGGACCCAATCTCGGAACGTCTGACGTTGGG
>JAYTXW010000276.1:0-2431 GCA_043742745.1 Sphingomonadaceae bacterium | reverse complement strand
CCTTCGCGTTTGTCCGTTAGCGCGTGACCCGCGGCGACCCGGACGACAAGTCGGCGGACCTCTCCCGCCGAACCCGTCCGACGGCGCGGCTTTGCCGCGACGCGAGCCGCTCGGTCGCCTAGTCCAATCCCCTCTCCCGGGAGAGGGGATGCCGGGGACACGCCCGCCCCTTGCATTCCCCCCCACCTTCCGCCATACGCCCGCATCCGACGTCGCCGGGCTAACCCCCGGCGTTTGTCGTTTCAGCAGCAAGTCCGGAGGGGCGTCGCATCGTGCGGCATCAGCGATCGGCGACAGGAGTATCGACCAACCATGCCGATGTACGAGCATGTCTTCCTCGCAAGACAGGATCTGGCCAACGCTCAGGTCGAAGCGATGACCGAGGTTTTCACTAAGATCATCACCGACGGCCAGGGCCGTGTCGCCAAGAGCGAATACTGGGGCCTGCGGTCGATCGCCTATCGCATCAAGAAGAACCGCAAAGCGCATTACGTGATGTTCAACATCGACGCGCCCCCCACCGCGATCGCCGAGCTCGAGCGCCAGGTCGGCCTGTCGGAAGATATCCTGCGCTTCATGACGGTCCGCGTCGACGCGATGGAGGAAGGGCCGTCAGCAATGATGCGGCGCAACGAAAGCCGCGAGCGCGAAGGCCGTGATGGTGGCCGCGACGGCCGCGACGGCGACCGCCCGCGTGGCGACCGGCCCGACCGCGACCGCCCGCGTGGCGGCGGCTTTGGCGAGCGTAGCGGCGGCGGCGGCTTCGGCGGCGATCGCGGTGGCGCTGGCGGCGGCGGTTTCCGCCCGCGCGCGGCTTAAGGGAGGAAATATACCATGGGTCGTCCCTTTTTCCGTCGTCGCAAGTCGTGCCCGTTTTCGGGGCCGAACGCACCGGTTATCGATTACAAGGACGTGCGCCTGCTTCAGGGCTTCGTCTCGGAGCGCGGCAAGATCGTGCCGAGCCGGATCACCGCCGTCAGTGGCAAAAAGCAGCGCGAGCTGGCGCAGGCGATCAAGCGAGCGCGCCATATCGGCCTCCTGCCGTACCTCGTGAAGTAGGACCGATACTATGGATGTGATCCTGCTCGAGCGCGTCGAAAAACTCGGCAACATTGGCGATGTCGTCAATGTGAAGCCCGGCTTCGCGCGTAACTTCCTCCTCCCCCGCGCCAAGGCGTTGCGTGCGTCGGAGGCCAACAAAAAGCGCTTCGAGGCGAACCGCGCCCAGATCGAGGCCGATAACGCCGGTCGTCGCGACATCGCCGTCGCCGATTCGAAGGCGATCGACGGCAAGTCGATCATCCTCATCCGTCAGGCGTCGAACGCCGGGGCGCTGTACGGTTCGGTCGCGACACGCGATCTGGCCGACGCCCTCGTCGCCGACGGCGCGAAGGTGACCAAGAACCAGATCGTCCTCGACAAGCCGATCAAGACGCTGGGTGTTTACGACATCCGCATCGCCCTCCACCCCGAGGTCAGCGTGACGGTCAAGGTCAACATCGCCCGCTCGCCCGAGGAGGCCGAACTCCAGGCGAAGGGCGTCAACGTCAGTGCCGATATGTTCGAACGCGACAACGCCGGCTTTACCGAAGCGTTCGACCCGAACGCCGAGCCGGGAACGATCCCGACCGAAATGGCCGACGCCCCGGCGGAACCGACCGAGGCCTAACGATATATATCCGCGCGCGGGCATCGGTCCGCGCGCGGAATTCCGCCGAAAGTGTCGGAATTCTTTACACTCGGCGTCGTGACGGCTGTGTTGCACCATTGCTTAACAGATACTTGGATCGGTGGCACGAAACTTGGACGGCTCCCCTTATAGAAAGGGGAGTGAGCTATGTTTGCCCGTCCGATCGCCGCTTTCGCTGCCGGTCTCGTTGCCATCCCCGCTGTCCCGGCCGCCGCCGTATCGTTGACCGTGGTCAATGCCTCGTTCGAGACGCTGCCCCCCGGCGGCCTGCCCAACGGCTGTGGTACAGGTTGCGCTTATTCAAACGGGTTATTTACCGGCTGGACCGGCACCGGTGCGGTCGGCCAGTTTCAGCCCGGATCGTCGTCGGGCACCTTCACCTATTTCGATTACGTTCCGGATGGCACGACCGTCGCCTATATCAACGGTGGATCGCTCGCGCAGACGGTGACTAGCACCGCGATCGCCGGTCACACCTATGTCCTGACGACCGATTTTGGCGTGCGCCACGATCTCGGTAATCCAGGGTCGATCCTGTTATCGGTGGGCGGCGGCAATAGCGTCGCGGCCGGGCTGGTTCCCGTCCCAGGTAGCTGGTCGACCTTCACCGCGAGCTACACCGCAACCGTGGCCGATGCTGGCGGTGCGATCACGCTCACCCTCGCCAGCCCCGGCGGACAGGGCGATTTCGACAACGTCACGCTGGCCGACACGACCGCCGTCCCGGAACCTGCCAGCTGG
>JAYTXW010000275.1:0-3837 GCA_043742745.1 Sphingomonadaceae bacterium | reverse complement strand
GCGTCGCCCGTACCGGCTGGCTCGACCGCATGATCCAATTCAAGGAGAAGCGCGGGAAGGACAGCGAAGGCCCCAGCGTCGGGCTGTACACCTACCCCGTTCTCCAGGCGGCTGACATTCTCGCGTACCGCGCGACGCACGTTCCGGTCGGCGAGGATCAGAAGCAACATCTCGAACTCGCGCGCGACATCGCGATAAAATTCAACGCGATGTACGGCGACATTCTGAAAGCTCCGCTGCCGGTAATCGGGGCGGACGCCGCGCGGATCATGTCGTTGCGCGACGGGTCCGCCAAGATGTCCAAGTCGGACCCGAGCGAGGCGAGCCGGATCGACCTGACCGACACCGCCGACGCGATTGCCGCCAAGATCAAGCGCGCCAAGTCCGATGCCAACGTCCTGCCCGAAACCGTCGCCGACCTCGCCGACCGGCCCGAAGCGCGGAACCTCGTCGGCATCTTCGCCGCGCTCAGCGGACGCACGGTCGACGCCGTCCTCGGCGAATGGGGCGGCAAGGGGTTCGGCGCGTTCAAGCCCGCGCTCGCTGACGTGACCGTCGCCGCGCTGGCCCCGATCAACGCCGAATACACCCGCCTGCGCGCCGACCCCGGGCATATTGATGCTGTGCTCCGCGACGGCGCGGCACGGGCGGGGGCGATCGCCGCGCCGTTGTTGCGCGAGGTGTACGACGCCGTCGGCTTTCTACGGTAGCGGCGACGCTCGGCCCCGGTTCGGCGCTTACCCCGCCGCTCCGGCCTGCAGCGTCGACACCGCCGTCAGCGTGCAGCCCCGGAAGTTTTCGAGGTACGACGCGAGCCACACCAGATAGGCGCAGACGAGGATCGACGACGGCACGACGCAGCTGCCGTTGCGCGGCGGCGCGTCGAGCAGCCCGGCCCGATGCGCCGATTCGAGCAATTCGCGCAGTTGCGACCGGGAAATGCCGAACTCTGCGCCCAGCGCCGACAGGTCGATCGCGATCGGTTCGAGTGCTGTCCCACCGTGCGCCCGCAGGCTGGTCGCAACGATATGGGTCAACAGGACCCAGCCGCCGTCGCGCGCGACGAAATGCGAAACCTCTGGAAACGGATCGAGCGGGCGCCACCCCGCCAGCAGCCGTTCGGCACCGCCGCGGCGCATCTCCCACCCCAGACGGGCATGGACGGCGCGCTGTTCGACGAAATCGTCGACCGGGTTGACGGTGTCGAGGATCGTAAAGATCGCATGATTCCACGCCTCGACCACGGCGACGAAGGTTGCGGTGGGCCGAAGCTGAACGACGCGGTTGTCGCTGGTCGTACGGCGGACCAGGTGGCCGCCGAGCCGCATCAGGCCAAGGAACGCGGCCACCCGTCCCGGGCTGGCGATCCCCTGCGCCGCACAAAGGCGTTTGAGGTTGCTCGACGTCAGGCCACTGGTCGGGGACGCGGAATCGCGGGTGTCGTACAGGTGGAGGGTGAAGACGAGCATCTGAAAGCGCCACGCCTCGGGCACGACCTTGTTCATGATGAAATTGTTGATGAACAGCGCGGGCATCATCGCGTCATAGACGAGCACGGCTTCCAAAAAATGCGGTTGGTCGCGAAATGACCGCACCCGCGCCCAGTCTGTCGGGGTCGTCCGCGCCGAAAAATCTGTGTCGTGACTGTCAATCGCGAAGGCGGGCACGATATATGATCCCTCGGATCGGCGAGCCACTCGGCAATGCGAGCATAGCAAGTACAAAGCCGACTGCATATCGGCGCGATCCGGGGCCAATTGTCAAATTTTGGTTGTATCGCCATCCCCGATTGGAACCGTCGCTCGCTTCTGCAATGAACGCTGAATTCGGGTCGACAAGGGGTTTTTGGCATGACCAACACATTCAGTCTGCGGCGTGTGGCGTCCGTCCAGCGATGCCGGGCGGCGCTGGCGTCATCTCGTGAACCGGGGAGATCGATCGTGAGACTCAGCCATCTGGCGCTTGCCGCCGCGGCGCTGGCACTCCAGGCTCCGGCCGGGGCGGCGGTCACCTACCAGTTAAGTGTTCTGAATAGTAACTATGGCTTCGACGCCACGTTCACCTATGTGTCGCCCAACTTCGTCGCGGACGGCACCGAGGTCGAAGGACCGTCAATGGCGTGCGCCTCGCATTCGTTGTCGACGACGTGCCGGTCTCTTTTCTTCACGTTGAACACTTTTGATCCAGGACGCGGACCTCCGTTGGTCGGCGACGTTTTGCAATACGACGTTGGCTTGCGGGGCTCCGGCGTAGGCAGCCTATTCGTCTACGCGCCAGGGACCTTTCATACGCCGGGAATTTATAATAGCAGCCGCGATGGCGCTACCTCCACGCTGACGATCACGGACAGTGCCGCCGCCGTTCCCGACCCTGCGATCTGGCTGACGATGTTGCTCGGCTTCGGTGCGTTGGGGATGGCGATGCGCGGTGCTCGGCTTGCGGCTGGACCGACACAAACCGCGCGCTTGTAGCGGCGCGGCAAAACGCCATATTTGCGGGACAGGAACGCCGGTCGACGTATCGGGGTTCACACCTTGTTCACCGCCCTGGCGGTAGCGCGGTGCATTAGTCGTCTCGAGGGTAGTCCCATGCGTTTTGCCGCTATCGCCCCACTCGTCGTCCTGACGCTGACCGCCGCGTGCACCGAGCCGTTTCAGGCCCGCGTGGCGCGGTTCCAGTCGTTGCCCGCGCCGGTCGGCCAGACCTTCACCATCCAGTCGCACGACGCGCGCAAGGCGGGCGGGCTTGAATTCGCGACCTATGCCAACATTGTCAGCCGCCGCCTCGAAGCGGTTGGCTATCGTCCCGCCGCCGATCCGCGCGCGGCGACGCTGGTCGTCAATTTCGATTATGCCGTGACGATGCCGCGCGAGCGGATCGAGACGCGCCCCGGCTTTGGCTATGGCGGGTTGGGCTATGGCGGCTTCAGCCCCTATGGCGGGTTCGGCTACGGCGGCTTTTACGGACGCGGCTTCGGCTATGGCGGGTTCGGGTACGGCGGCTATGGCTACGGCCCGTATGGTTTCGGCGGCTTTGGCGATTATCCCGAGGTCTATTCGCAGACGGTGTACAACAGCCACGTTGACCTGCGGATCAACCGCGCAAGCGACAATATCGCCGTGTTCGAAGGTCGCGCCGAAACGGTCGCGAACACCAATGATCTGACACGGCTGGTCCCCAACCTGATCACCGCGATCTTCACCAACTTCCCCGGCAACAACGGCCAGACGGTCCGCGTCCAGGTCGATGCCAAGCACCCCGACGGCGTCGGGCGTCCGTAATTGAGGCGCTATCCCCGTGAACGCGGGGATAGCAGCCTGGGTCGTCTGACGCTAAACTGCCGTCATGGCCGATGCCCGCACGTTCCTCGTCGTCGTCGATGACACGCCTGAAAGCCGGGTGGCGATGCGCTTCGCCGCGCTCCGCGCCGGTCATGTCGGGGCCCATGTCATTCTGCTCCATGTATTGCCGCCGACCGAGTTCATGGCGTGGGGCGGCGTGCAGGACCTGATCGCCGACGAGGCCAAGGCCACCGCCGATGCGCTGCTCCGCGGCGTCGCCGACGAGATGTTCGCGCTGTCGGGCATCCGTCCGGGGATCATCGTCAGCGAAGGCGAAGCGACCGCCGCCGTCCTCGCCACCGTCGCCGCCGATGCGTCGATCCGCGCGCTCGTCCTCGGGGCCGCCGTCGGCGGCGCGCCGGGACCGTTGGTCAGCTTTTTTGCCGGCGAACGTGCGGGAGCATTACCTTGCCTCGTGATCATCGTCCCCGGCGGACTCGACGACGCGCGTCTGACCGAGCTGACTTGATCTAACGCCCCCGTCGGCCCACATGAA
>JAYTXW010000274.1:0-4069 GCA_043742745.1 Sphingomonadaceae bacterium | reverse complement strand
TAGCTGCTGACCTCGGGCGTCGCGCGGACGATCGCCTCGACCTGGCGGAGCAACCGGTCAGTATCGCCCAGCGCCGCACCCGGCTTCGCCTTATAGTCGAGGATGAAGCCGCCTTCGTCCATTTTCGGCATGAAGCCCGACTTGACGTGAAACCATGACAACGCGCCGACGCCCGCGAGAACCAGCGCGGCAACCGCAACGAAAAGACTAGGGCGAGCAAGCAGGCGCGCGGTGACCGACGCATAGCGGCGGGTTATGCTCCCCGTGAAGCGTTCGGCGCGCTCGGCGGCTTCGGCGTCCTTGATCGTCAACCAGCCATCGGCGATCAGCGGCAGGACGTAGCGCGCATAGACGAGGCTGACGCCGAGCGCCGCGACCATCGTCACCGCGAGCGCCTTGAAGAAGCCGCCGGTGACGCCGCTGATGAACGCCAGCGGCAGGAAGACGACGATCGTCGCGAGGGTCGAGCCGAACAATGGTCGCGCCATCTCGCGTGCGGCGGCGAGCATCGACGGGCGCGCGGCGGCGGTCGCTCGCCCGTCCGGGCCGTGTGCCTCCTGCAAGCGCCGTACCAGGTGCTCGAGCATGACGACCGCGTCGTCGACGACGAGGCCGACCGCCGCCGCCATCCCGCCCAACGTCATCATGTTAAAGCTCATGTCGAAAGCGAGCAGCGCGAGGCACGTCGCGGCAAGGACGGCGGGCAACAGGCTGGCGGTAATGACCATCAGCCGCCAGCTACGAAGGAACGCGAACAGGACCAGTCCGGCGAGCACCGCGCCGAGCAGGATCGCGTCGCGCACCGACGTCGCGGCGTCGCTGACGAGTTCCGACGGGTCGTAGAACGGGCTGACCTTAACGTCGGCGGGCAGCCCGGCACTGCGCAACTTCGCCTGGACGGCGGCGACAAGGGCGATGGCGTCGGCGGTCGGCGTCTGGCGGATGTTGAGGAGGACCGCGTCGGTGCCGTTCGCCGTGACACGGGTATAGACCGGGGCAGGCGCGCGACGGATGGTGGCGACCTGCCCAAGGGTGACGACCCCGGCCCCGCCGGTGGTCCCGGCCTTGACCGGCACGGCGGCGATATCGGCCTCACTGACAAGGCGGTTCTCGACGAGCGACAGATAGAGGCGGTGACGATCCTCGATCCGCCCGACGGCAGTCAAGCTGTTCGACGCGGCCAGTGCCGTCGCCAGGTCGGCGCTGGTCAGGCCAAGCGCGCGGAGACGGGCGGGGTCGGCCTCAACCTCGATCTCGGGGGTTCCCCCGCCGAGAACGTCAACCCCGGCGACGCCCGGCACAGTCGACAGGAGGGGCCGCAGTTTCAGCCGCGCGATCTGCTGCAGCTCGGTGCCGCTGCGCTGCGTCGACGTGAGCGACACGCCGTAGACCGGGAAGATCGTCGGGTCCGACCGGCGGACGCTGAAGCGCGTTCCCGGCGGCAGGTCGGGCAGGATCGTTGCCAGCGCGCCCTGCGTCGCCTGCGTTGCGGCGACCATATCGTCGCCCCACGCAAAGGTCAGCGACACTTCGGCGGTACCGCGGCTGGTGGTCGACCGAATTTGGGTGACACCCGGAATCTGGCGCAGCGCGATCTCCGCCGGACGGGTGACCGCCGCCGCCATCTGGCCGATGTCGCGGTCGCCCGCATCGATCGCGACAACGACACGCGGATAATCGATGTGCGGGAACAGCGTCACCGGCAGCTTTGATGCGGCGATCAGCCCTGCGAGTGTGACCAACGCGACGAGCAGCCAGATCGACCGCGCGTGACGGCGCAGCAGCGGCACGTGCGGGGGGGCGTAGCCAGGTGTCACTTGGCGGTTTCCCGGACCTTCATCCCATCGGTCAGTGCCGTGCCGCCGGTGACAACGACGCGCTCGCCAGCGGCCACGCCGCGCGCGATGACGACGCTGTCGCCGCTCGAATTGCCCGGCACCACGTCACGCGATATGGCGACCCCGCCCTTGACGACAAAGACATAGCTGCGACCGCCGTCGTCGAGCAGCGCCGCATAGGGGACGACGACCCCGCTGACCGCGCCGCCACCGACCGCGATTTCGGCGCGCAGGGCTTCACCGGGTCCGACGCGGCTCGCGCCCGTCAGGCGCGCGAACACCGACGCCAGCCGCGTCGTCGCATCGACCTGCGGATCGACACCGGCGACGACGGCGGGGATTGCGGCGCTGCTGCCCGGCAAGGTTACCCGGAGCGGCTGCCCGGCGTGAACCTGACCGGCGAGCGCCGGATCGATGCCGAAGCGCGCGCGGGGCTGACCCTGCGTCGCCAATGTCGCCACCGCGACGCCTGCCGCCACGATGTCGCCCGGTTTCGCCGTCAGCGCCTGGACCGTCCCCGCAGCGGGCGCGCGCAGGGTCAGCGACGCCGCGCGCTGGGATGTTGCCGACTGGGTCGCCGCTGCCGCTGCCGCTGCCGTGCGCGCCGTTTCGACATCGGCATCGCTCATCAACCCGTCGGCGCGCAAACGCCTGGCTCGAGCGAGCGCGAGGCTGGCAGCGTTGGCCTCAGTTACCGCCTTCGTGGCATCGAGCCGTGTCGTCGGCGTCGGCACAAGGACGGCGATCACCTGCCCGGCGTGGACTGCGGTCCCGTTCGGCGCGAGGATTTGCGTCAGCCGCGCCTCGACCTCGATCGCGAGCGCGCGTTCGGACCCCGGCCCTGCCTCCGCCGCGCCGTACAGCGCGATCATCCGCGCCGCCGCGCCGGTTGTTGCGACCGCCGTCCGGACGGTGGCGACGGGATCGGGTGCCTTGTCCTCGGCGGGCGGCGCGGAACACGCAGCGAGCAGCAACGTCGCGCCCAGCGGCAGCGTCAACCGGATCATCGTGGCCATCCTTCGCGTAAGGTTCCAGTCAGAAGCTCAAGAGCGATCGTCTGCTCGGCGATCGTCTGATTGAGCGTGACGAGGGCGAGATCACGATCGCGCACCGCCTGAGTCGCCGCCTCGCCGGTGGCGCGGGGCAGGTCGCCGCGTGCCGCCGCCCTTACCATCGCCTCCGCGTAGCGCCGTAGGGGGGGCAGCGCGGCGAGGAGGGCAGCGCGCTGCCGTTCCGACGTCGCGACGTTCACCACCGCAGAGGTGATGTCGGCGCGCGTCGCGAATACCCGCGCTTCGTACTCCGCCTTGAGTTGGGCGCGGGTCGCGGTGGCGATCGCGATGCCGCCGCGGTTGCGGTTCCACAGCGGCAGGGTAAAGCCAACCTGCGGCCCGAGGGTCCGATTATTCGCTGTGTCGCGGACGCCCGACAGCGCGAGTGACAGCGTCGGAAATTGTTCGAGGACCTGCTTGTGCGTCTCGGCCTCCTGCGCCTGATAGCCCGCACGCAGTGCCGCCAGATCGAGCCGCCGGTCGAGCGCCAGCGCCACCAGCGCAGCCGCCGATGGCAGCGGTGCAGCGGGAGGCGGCGGCGCGAGTCGCAAAACCGTCGTCGGGGGTAAACCAAGCGCTTTGTTGAGATCGCCCCGCGCCGCGATCAGCGCGCTCTCGGCGGTCCGTCCCCTATCGGCGGCGTCGAGCGCCGCCTGGCGTCGGATGTCAAGCTCTGCCCCGGCAAGGTCACCACGTCCAGCGGCCCGCAGCACGGTATCGAGCATTGTCGCCGCCTGCGTCGCGCTCGCACGGGTCAATCCGGTCGCTGTCGTCAGCGCCCCGATGCGAACGCCGAGCAAACGCGCCTGCCCCGCCGCCTGCCACTCGGCCCACGCGAGGTCGAGGCGGACTTGGTCCCTGGTCGCAGCCTGCGCCTGCCGCGTCACGCGTCGCAGGCGAAGCTGGTTAAGGTCGAACGCGATCTGGCCGGTGAAGCCGTTGAACGGATCGGGGCCGCCAAGCCTTTTGTCGAACCCGAATTGAACCGTCGGGTCGGGCAGCAGTCGTGCTGTAAACGCCTGCGCGTCGGTGACTCCGCTCTTGGCCCGGAGCGCCTTAAGGTCGGGGCTTTCGATGACGGTGATGACCGCGAGCGCATTGAGCGTCAGCGGCGCGTCGAGGTCGATCGGCTGCGCGACAAGGAAAGGCCGGTCGATCGCTCCAGCCGCAACCGACAGC
>JAYTXW010000273.1:0-6050 GCA_043742745.1 Sphingomonadaceae bacterium | reverse complement strand
AACGCCGCCGGATCAACCGTTGCGCGTCGCCAGTCGCTTGTAAACACCGCCGGGGCCATCGCTTCGGCGACGAGGAGCGAACGTGCGGGCGGACCGTCGGCGCGACCAGCATAGCCCCAGTCGGCGACCTCCCCACGCGCGACGCCGAGCGCATCGAGTAGGCACTTGAGGGTGAATTGCGGGTGTTCCTCGCTCTCGGAACCCGTGTGATCGGGGTCGGTGCGGCGGCAGCGGATCGCGTCCCACGCCGCCGTGCTCATGGCGGTGTCGAGGCCGGGAACAACGACGATGCCGCGCGGCAGCCGCGCCACCGTCCGCAACAATCGCGCGACCGGCGGCGCGGCGGCGGCAAAACCGGCGGCAACGATGTGGCCAGGCGGCGGCACCGCACCCCATTCCTGTGCCAGCGCGTCGAGCCGGTGGCGCGCGGCCGTCGCCGGATCGACCTCGCCGTTCGCCGCGAGCAACGGCGGCCACAGGTCGATCATCACCCCCATGAAGGCGAGCGTCTTTTCCCAATGATGCGCGAGGTCGTGGGGGACGAAGTCGCGGATCCCCGCCGGATCGACCTCCTCGAACGCGAGCGCGTCGAGCGCGGCGGCGAGCTGGTCGGCGAGGCGCAGCGCCTCGATCGCGCTCATCTCGCGCCACCGCCGGACCAGCTGGGCGAGGAGCAGCCGCCGCTTGGTCGGGTCGATCGTCGGCGCGTGCGCGAGGTCGGCGAGACCGCCCAACCCGTCGTCGACATCGCCGACCGGCAGCAGTCGCGGCAGCAACAACCCGCTCCCCGACGCGCGGACAAAGGCATCGGTCAACGCGCGGACGGCGCGACGGTTGGGCAGCAGCACCGTCGTCCGCGCGAGCGCCAGCGGATCATCGTCCGTCCGCGCGAGCAGGCCGTTCGCGAGCGCATCGACGAACGCGACGTGCGCGGGAATGTTAAAGACGGTTGAGGCCACCGTCACCCGGCGGCGAGCAGGGTCTCGGTCGCGCCGACCGCTGCCGGGGTCCCGACGTGGAACCACAACCCGCTGTGGACGACCCCGAACAGGCGACCAGAAGCGAGCGCCTTGTTGTAGACGCGATTGAGCGAAAAGGGCGCGACCGCCTCACCGTCGAACAGCCGCTTGGCGAGAAGCTGAACCCCGGTGAAGACATAGGGCGCGACGCGATGTTCGACCCGCCGCCGGAGCGCGCCGACCGGGTTCATGTAGAAATCGCCGCGCCCGTCATAGCCGCTCGCGCGCGCCAGCGGGACGACGAGGAGGAGCGCATCCATCGTCGCATCGTCCCACCGCTGCGCGAGCAGATGGAGGGTGTCGATCGACCCGTCGACCCAGAGATTGTCGCTGTTGACGACGTAGAACGGGTCCGCGTCGAGCAACGGCAGCGCGTTCGCCACCCCGCCGCCGGTTTCGAGCAGGCAAGCGCGCTCGTTCGATACGGTCACCGCCGGCGCGGTCCTGGTGGCGACGTGCGCCTCGACCTGTTCGGCGAAGTAATGGACGTTGACCACTGCGTTCGCGACGCCGGCAGCGGCAAGGTGATCGAGCGCGCGGTCGAGCAGCGTCGTTCCCGCAACCTCGACAAGCGGCTTGGGGCGCGTCGCCGTCAACGGGCGCATCCGCTTGCCGAGGCCCGCCGCCAGCACCATCGCTGCCTGCGGTACCGTCGCATCGAGTTCGGGCCGCAGCGCGAGCGGGGCGGCGAAGCGGGTCATGTCCAGCGTCCCGCGCGCGCGGCGGCGGGGACGTTTGCGTTGAACCATGCGGCGACGGGTGCGAGCGCAGGGTGGCGCAGATTGCCTTCGAGTAGTCGCCACATCCGGGGCAAGCGCTCGACATAGCCCGTTCGTCCGTCGCGGTCGCGCAGTCGGGTGAAGATGCCGATGATCTTAGTATTGCGCTGGGCCCCAAGCACCTCATAGGCGGCGCGGAAGGCGGCTGCGTCGCCGATTCCGCGTGCCGCGAGGTAGCGAGCAACCATATCTGCCTCAAGGTCAGATGCGACGTCGCGACGGGCATCCTGGAGCAATGAAACGAGGTCATAGGCCGGGTGTCCCGCCAGCGCGTCCTGGAAGTCGAGCAGCCCCAGCCCGCGCACGCCGGGGCGGTCGAGGAGCATCAGATTATCAGCGTGATAATCGCGCAGCGTCAGCACCGGGGCCGCCGCTGTCGCGGCCACCACCGCACCCCATGTCGCGCGCCACGCGGCGTTGTAGCCGGTGGCTTCGGCCAAGCCGACGGCGGGCAGATACCATTCCGGGAGCAGCCGAACCTCGCGCAGCAGTTCGCCCTCATCATAGGGCCGCAGCGCGGGCGCAGGATGGCGGTGCAAGTCGGCGAGCAGGTCGATCGCCGCTTCATAGGTTGGGCGCTCGCGCGACGGTTCGGCGGCGAGGACCGGCGTCGCCCGCGCATCGCCGAAGTCATCGAGGAGGATCAACCCCGCGTCGAGGTCGATGCCGAGCGGGCGGGGGACCGAGAAGCCGAGACCATCGAGCATCGCGCCGACGCTGAGGAACGGGCGGCTGTCTTCGTCAGCCGGCGGCGCGTCCATCAAGACGGCGGTGCGGTCACCGTCGTGGACGCGGAAGTAGCGGCGGAACGAGGCATCCCCCGCCAGCGGCTCGACCCGTGCCCCCGCCCAGCCGTGGCGCGCGAGGAAGGCGTCGGTACCCGACGGCGGGATCATCGGGGTCACGACTGCGGCGGCAGCGGTAACAGCATGGGAGAGAGCGGGTCGAGCGGCGGCCATCGTCCCTCCCATGACGGTGGCACGGTCCAAGTCAAGGTCCGCGTCGCGTCACCGGCCCGGTCGAGCCGCAGCCGCAGCGCATCAGCGGGCAGCCGGTCGCCCATCCGCTCGGGCCATTCGATGATGACGACGGCGGCGTCCCACGCTTCGTCGAGGCCGAGCCCATCGACCTCATCCGCCGATCCGAGCCGGTACAGATCGACGTGCCACACCGGCGGCGCGGTCGGGTAGGTCTGAACGAGGGTGAAACTGGGCGACGGCACCTCGCCCGCCCAGCCGAGGCCGCGCAGCACGGCGCGGGCAAACGTCGTTTTGCCCGCACCGAGGTCACCCGACAAGGCAATGACGTCGTTTGGGCGGAGGGTGGCGGCGAGCGCGCCTGCGATCCCCACCAGCGCCGTCTCGTCGACGATCACCCGACCCGACTCGCGGGGTGGATCACAGCGTCGGTGCTGGCGAAGTCGTTCCCGGTGCACAAGATGGGCAAGCCCATGACCTTGGCGACACCGTAGACCATCAGGTCGAGGAGGTTCAGTTTTGCGGCGTTGCCCCGGCCCTTGCCATATCGCTCGTCGGCAGACGCCGCGGCGGCGGCATGGTCGGTGCCGAAAGCGATGATGTCAGCCATTGCCGTCATTTCGGCAAGGAAGGCGGCCGCTCGATCCGGCGAGATGAGGTTGGTCCGGCGGGCAACGACATGGGCTTCGACCAGCACTGGTGCCGGGACCGCGATTGGCAGTTCGAGCAATACCGCCCGCAAATCGACCCAGCCATCTTCGCGCTTCAACACGGCAATCAGCGCCGACGTATCGACGAGCACAATCGCCGACGTCAACGCGGCAAGCCGTTCTCATCATATGTAAGAGCGTCAAACTCCGCCATCGACATGACATCAGCGGGATCGACTTCCGCCAGAATCGCGTCGATCCGGGCGATCCGGGCGACGACGACATCGCGCGGAGTAACAGGCTCCGGCACCCGCTCCAGCGCGTCCTCGATGACCTCCGCCTGACTGCGTCCGCCGCGCGTCAGGACGGCGAGCCTCGCCGCCGCCTTGTCGGAGCGGAACGAGATCGGTTGCTGGGTGCGGCGTGGTTGCATTGCCCCCCTTATCACCCCGTACTTGCACGCTCAAGCGCCCGTGCAAGTACGGTCGCCTCAGTAGCGATAATGGTCCGGCTTGAACGGCCCCGCCTGCGGAACGCCGATGTAATCCGCCTGCTTCGGCGTCAGCGTCGTCAGCTTCACCCCGAGCTTGGCGAGGTGGAGGCTGGCGACCTTCTCGTCCAAGTGCTTCGGCAGGACGTAAACGTCGTTGCCATATTGCTCGGGCCGCGTGAACAGCTCGATCTGTGCGAGCGTCTGGTTGGTGAAGCTGGCGCTCATCACGAAGCTCGGGTGGCCGGTCGCGTTGCCGAGGTTCACCAGCCGCCCCTTCGACAGGATGATGATCGCCTTGCCATCAGGGAACTCGACGAGGTCGACCTGCGGCTTGACCTCGGTCCACTTGTAGTTCGACAGCGCGCTGATCTGAATCTCGCTGTCGAAGTGACCGATGTTGCAGACGATCGCCATGTTCTTCATGCCCGCCATGTGCTCGGCGGTGATGACGTCGGCGTTGCCGGTCGCGGTGACGAAAATGTCGGCGCGGGTGACCGCCTCCTCCATCGTCACGACCTCGAAGCCCTCCATCGCCGCCTGGAGCGCGCAGATCGGATCGACTTCGGTCACCAGCACGCGCGCGCCGCCGTTACGCAAGCTCTGGGCGCTGCCTTTGCCGACATCGCCGAAGCCAGCAACCGTCGCGACCTTGCCCGCGAGCATGACGTCGGTGCCGCGGCGGATGGCGTCGACCAGCGACTCCTTGCAGCCATACAGGTTGTCGAACTTCGACTTGGTGACGCTGTCGTTGACGTTGATCGCGGGGAACGGCAGCTCGCCTTTCTTGGCGATGGCGTACAGGCGATGGACGCCGGTCGTCGTTTCCTCGGACACGCCCTTGATATGCTTGACGGTCTCGGTGAGGTAGCCGGGGCGCGCGGCGACGAACGCCTTGAGCGCGCGCTGCATCTCGACTTCTTCCTCGTTCTCGGGCTCGGGCATCGCATGGCCGGCTTCGAGCTTGGCACCCCACAGCGCGAACATCGTCGCATCGCCGCCGTCGTCGAGGATCATGTTGCAGGTCGTGTCACCCCAGTCGAAGATGCGCCCAACATAGTCCCAGTAATCGGCGAGGCTTTCGCCCTTGATCGCGAACACCGGCACGCCCGACGCGGCGATCGCGGCGGCGGCATGGTCCTGCGTCGAATAGATGTTGCACGTCGCCCAGCGGACCTCGGCCCCGAGCGCGGTCAGCGTCTCGATCAGCACGGCGGTCTGGATCGTCATGTGGAGCGAACCCGTGATCCGCGCGCCGGTGAGCGGCTTCGTCGTCCCGAACTCGGTGCGCAGCGCCATCAGGCCGGGCATCTCGGTCTCGGCGATGTCGATCTCGCGGCGCCCGAAATCGGCAAGGGTCAGGTCGGCGACGACATGGTCGTGGAGGGTGTCGCGCAGTTGGGTGGCCATGAATATGCTCCGGAAAGGTTGCGCCGTCCCTACCCGGCTGCGCCCGCGCGGGCAAGGTATAAAGCTATCCTTATATGATGCAGCGCGCTGTGTCGCCGCTGCAGCCGCGCGGTGAAGGTCACGCTAACGTCACGCCTGCGCCGAAAATTCTTTGTCTCACCCACGATCCGCTCGACGCGCACCGCGCCGTACGAGCGAAACCGACGCGAACGAGAAAATAAGTTCACACTCGCGCGTGTCGTTCCGCCGTTGTCGACCCGGCCCGCAGCCAAATATCGACCGATAGCGAACGCGCGACGGCGCACGTCTGCTGCGCCCGCTGTGGACCCGTCTGGGTGAAGAAAATTGAACACCATATCGGCGACGATGGCGGATAAGTAGCCTGTAGGAAAACGCTTTCTTACGGTACGGCTGTTTTATCGCGGACAATATCGGCGGGGTCGAGCGCGTCGCCACTGTGATGGCGTCCTGCGGCTATACCGTCGGCACTTCGAGACGAACGACGCCACATGTTATTCGGACGATCGGCGGCAGAAATGTCGGAATATTTTACAGTTTTTGATCTGATCTCAGTTTCCACCCTTCGTAATAACAACCGGCACGGAACATGCCTGTCAAAATTTTGCGTAATACCAAGACTCTCTGATCAGAACCCATGCGCCCATGTCCGGGGTCCGATGGACATGATGCGCCACGGTTGGTCGGTGAGGCGGTTCCAGGCGAAG